>NZ_JBWKQR010000025.1:0-41391 GCF_059418905.1 Collimonas sp. GW821-FHT07E08
TTTTGCGCTTGCTTGTACGTCATCTCGCCTTTTTCTACTTGCTCGACAACGCTCAATTTAAAAGCCAGGCTGTAATCCCGTTGGCTACGCCGTATCGCTTGCTCCATCTGACACTCCTTCTCTTCATCGAAAAAGTGTCAACCTAATTCAGGACGGGTCATGACCCAAAAAAAAGCCTTGGTAAAAACCAAGGCTTTTTGCATACCACCGCTACTGCTTATTTTTTGGTTAAACCACCCAGCAAGCCGCTCAGCAGCCCTGAGGTTTGGCCGCTGCCTGTGGTGCTGGCAGCGCCGGAGGACACCGTCGTGGTCAAGCCGGCGACCAGGTTGGTCACTGGCGCCAGCAGGTTGCCAGTGCTGCCGCCGGTGCCGGCCACGCCGCTCGCGCTGCCGAGCAGGCCGGTTACCGGAGCCAAGGGATTGCTGCTGCCGCCGGCGCCGCTCACAGCGCCGGTCAAGCTGCCCAACAGGCCGGTGACAGGCGCGAGAGGTCCGCTACCGCCGGCTGCGCTGCCCAGGCCGCCGGTCAGGCTGCCAGTCAGGCCGTTGACCACGCCGACCACTGGAGCCAATGGCCCGGCAATGGCGCCAATCAGCGCATTGTCAGCCGGCTGCAAGACGCCGCCGGTCTGGTTGCCCAGCAACGGCTGGCCGGTGGTGGTTATGCCGTTGACAGCAAGGCTGCCCACCAGGTTGCCGGCGTTGTTCACGACCGGGCCGACATTGCTGACGACAGGCACGCCCGAGTTGGTCAAACCGCTGCCGACGCTGGCGACAGTGCCGCCCACCACGCCCAGCAGCAGATTGGCCGGCTGGTTCAAAGCAGTCGCGTTACCCGCGGTCTGGAGCAAGGTCGCCGCAGTGTTGGTCAATGGCACGATCGCGGTACTCACCGCTTGCGTGACTTGCTGTACCGGGCCGGTGGTCAATGCGGTAGTCAGCGTTGGCGCTACGGTGCCGGAAATGGTGTTGCCGATGGTGCTGACCAGGCCGCCGACCGGTGCTGTCACCGGCGCCAGGGCGCTAAGCGGGCCGCTGCTGCCGAGGCTGGTGACTACCTGGCCGGCGCTGTTGACGGTAGCACCGACCTGGGCCACCACTCCGCCAGCGCTGCCGGCCGTGATGCCGATCGGATTCTGCGCCGTGCCGATTTGGCCCAGGCCATTCGCCAAGCCGCCGCCGAGCACGGTGACAATGCCGCTGGCATTGTCAACCACGCCGTTCAATGCAGTCTTGGTGGCAGGTGTGACCAGCGGCAGCTGGTTGATCAGCGTGCTGCCGACACCGTCTACCGCTGTACCTACGCTTGATACGGTGGTGCCCAGGTTCGAAACCAGATTGGATGAACTGGCAGCCGGCGTGACTGGCGTAACTGGATTGGTAGGCGTACCGCTGCCATCAGGGCTACTGCCTGCGGGCGTCGCGGTATGGCTAAGCGAACCGTCGCTGGTGCCGCAACCTGCCAACAATGCCGTCAGCAATATGGATGCTGCAAGCACCCCGTTCTTTTTCAATGCTTTCATGATCTATCTCCCTTTTTGATGAATCGGATAAAGCTCTGCCTACTGTCTTTTCGCAAAGAGCGTGCCAGCCAGAAATACCCTCGAAACAGCTGTCCGCGCAGCTCATCCAATTTCACAAATCGAAAATAAATATCTTTAAAATCAATGACTAACAGCGATTTCCAATAACCTTCCAGGAAAATGCCGGCCGTTACTGCGGAGGCCTTTGACACGTTACATGTAACGTAACAGCAGGGAACATGCCGCCTTCAACACGGCAAGAATCATTGCAAAAAACACCACCAGACAAACTCGGCCTTGCTGCCCCGTCGGTGCCTAAGCAAGCGCCTATAATGAGCGCTCCCGCTACATCCTTAAGACCACCGCCCATGCCGCAGTCCTTAGATAATTTGCTGGTGATCGGGATTTCATCCCGCGCGCTATTTGACCTGGAGACCGAAGAGGCCATCTTTCGCCAGCATGGCCTGGAAGAATATCGCCGCCACCAGCTGCTCAACGAAAATGAAATCCTCAAGCCGGGAGCCGGGTTCGCCCTGGTCAAAGCGCTGCTGAAACTGAACCGCCTGACTGGCCAGCGTTTTGTCGAAGTGGTCGTGATGTCGCGCAATTCCAGCGAGACCTCGATGCGCATCTTCAATTCGATCAAGCATTACGGCCTCGACATCACGCGCGCCGTATTGTCCGGCGGCGCTTCGCTGGCGCCCTACCTGCAGGCTTTCAATGTCAGCCTGTTCTTGTCCTTGCATGAAGATGACGTGCAGGCAGCCGTCAACTCCGGCGTGGCGGCGGCCTTGCTGTACCAAAAGCCGGAGAACGCGCTGGAAGAGCTGGAACAGATCCGTATCGCTTTCGACGGCGACGCCGTGATCTTTTCGGATGAGTCGGAAAGGATTTACCAGACCGAGGGGATTGAAGCCTTTGAAAAACACGAGCGCGAAAACGCCTTGCTGCCGCTGCCGCAAGGTCCGTTTGCGCGGCTGCTGCTGGCGCTGTCCTATATCCAGAATAATTTCAAGAATCCGGACGGACATGCGGCGCCTATCCGCACAGCACTGGTCACGGCGCGCTCTTCGCCGGCCCATGAACGGGTGATCCGCACCCTGCGCGCCTGGAATGTAGCGATCGACGAAACCTTTTTCATGGGCGGCATCGTCAAATCGGATGTGCTGTCCGCCTTCAAGCCGCACATGTTTTTTGACGACCATCCCGATCATTGCGATCGCGCCGCCAACAAGGTACAGACCGGACGCGTGCCATGGAAACAGGCGGGAGAATTTGAATAAACCCGCCGGCGCCAGGCGTCAGGCGGTTGGCAAGACATATCCTTTGAACTGTTCCCGCAATTTGTTTTTCAGCAGCTTGCCGGTGGCGCCCAGCGGCAAGGCGTCGACAAACGCCACATCGTCTGGCGTCCACCATTTGGCGACCTTGCCCTCGAAAAATTTGAGCAGCTGCGCGCTGTCCACTTCCATGCCCGGCTTCCGGACCACCACCAGCAATGGCCGCTCATCCCACTTCGGATGAAAGATGCCGATGCAAGCGGCCATCTGTACTGCCGGATGCGCCATCACGATGTTTTCCAGGTCTATGCTGCTGATCCACTCGCCGCCTGACTTGATGACGTCCTTGCTGCGGTCGGTGATCTGCATGTAGCCGTCGGCGTCGATGGTCGCCACGTCGCCGGTAGCGAACCAGCCATCCTGCAGCACCGCCCCGCCCTCATTCTTGAAATAGGTATCGATGATCCACGGCCCCTTGACCAGCAGATTGCCGTAGGTTTCGCCATCCCACGGCAGTTCCTTGCCGGCGTCGTCGACAATCTTCATGTCGACCCCGTAGATCACATGGCCCTGCTTTTGCAGCAGCAATTCCTGCTGTTCGACCGGCAGCGACAGATGCCTGGTCTGCAGGCAGCAGGAGGTGCCCAATGGCGACATCTCCGTCATGCCCCAGGCGTGCACCACCTCGACGCCATGACGATGGCGCAAAGCCTGCATCATCGCCGGCGGACAGGCGGAGCCGCCGATGATGGTGCGCTTGAAACTGGAAAATTTCAGCTGGTTCTGGTCCATGTAATTCAGCAGGCCGAGCCAGACAGTCGGCACGCCGGCGGAGATCGTCACCTGCTCCTGCTCGAACAGTTCATACAGCGATTTGCCATCCAGCGCGGCGCCCGGAAACACCATCTTCGCGCCGGTAATCGGCACCGCGTACGGCAAACCCCAGGCATTGACATGGAACATCGGCACCACCGGCAACACGGCGTCGCGCCCCGAAATGTTCATGGTGTCGGGCATGATCGACGCCAGCGAATGCAATACCGTTGAACGATGCGAGTACAGGGCGCCCTTGGGGTTGCCGGTGGTGCCGGAGGTATAGCACAGGCTGGAAGCTGAATTCTCGTCAAACAGGGGCCAGTCGTAGTCGTCCGAACCGGCCTCCAGCAGCGCTTCATAGCACAGCAGGTTGGGCAGCTTGCTCTCCGGCGGCATGTGTTCAGCAGCACACAAGGCTATGTAGCCCTTGATGGTCTTGGCCAGCGGCGCGGCCGCCTCGACCAGCGGCAGGAAGCAGATATCGAACAGCAGGTACTGGTCTTCGGCGTGGTTGGCGATATAGCCGATCAGGTCGGGGTGCAGGCGCGGATTGATGGTGTGCAGCACCGCTCCCGACCCGGACACCGCGTAGTACGCTTCCATGTGCCGGTAGCCGTTCCAGGCCAGCGTAGCGACCCGCTCGCCCATGCCCACGCCAAGCGCGGCCAAGGCATTGGCGAGCTTGCGCGCGCGCCGGTGGCAATCGCTATAGGTATAACGGTGGAGATCACCTTCGACCCGCCGCGACACGATTTCATTGCGGCCGAAATAGCGGTCGGCGTGCTGGATAATGCTGGAGATGAGCAATGGCTGGCTCATCATCTGCCCCATCAGCGGGCTCTTGGGATATTGGGGCATCGCATCTCCTGGCGCGTATCTTTTAACATGGGAATGCCACTGTTTTTATTGCAATTTACACGTTTTATCCGCGCCGGAGATGTATGGCACAAAAAAAAAGACCCAGCTTTGCCGCCGGTCACTTGGCGGTAAAGCTGGGTCCTTCTATTCCTGCCGATGTTTTATTGCTGTTCCTGGCTTAGCGCGCGGAAATCGCATCCACCACGCACAACGCAGTCATGTTGACGATGCGGCGCACGGTGGCCGACGGCGTCAGGATATGGACCGGCTTGGCGCAGCCGAGCAGGATAGGACCAACCGCAACGCCGTTGCCGCAAGTATTCTTGAGCAGGTTGTAGGCGATGTTGGCGGCGTCGATGTTAGGCATCACCAGCAGGTTGGCGTCGCCTTTCAGGGCCGAATCCGGCATCACTTTGCGCAGCAGCTCGGTATCCAGCGCGGTGTCGCCGTGCATTTCACCGTCCACTTCCAGATCCGGCGCCTGCTCCTTGATGATGGCCAAGGCATTCCGCATTTTTTGCGCCGAAGCGCTGTTGCTGGTGCCGAAGTTGGAGTGAGACAGCAAGGCAGCGCGCGGCTTGATGCCGAAACGCAGCATTTCTTCCGCGGCCAGGATCGTGATTTCCGCCAGCTGCTCGGCAGTCGGATCTTCGTTGACATGGGTATCGACCAGCACCAGCTGCCGGCTCGGCAGGATCAGCGCATTCATGGCGGCGTAGACATTGACGCCATCGCGGCGGCCCAGCACCTTGTCGATATAGTTCAAATGCAGGCTGGTAGTGCCGTAGGTGCCGCAGATCATGCCGTCGGCATGGCCCTTGTGGATCGCCATCGAACCGATCAGCGTATGGCGGCGGCGCATTTCGAGCTTGGCGTATTGTTCGGTCACGCCCTGGCGCTTGGTCATCGCCAGGAAAGTCTGCCAGTAGTCGCGATAGCGTTCGTCGAAATCAGGATTGATGACTTCAAAATCGACATCCGCTTTCAGGCGCAGGCCAAAACGCTCGATGCGCTGCTGCAGCACCGCCGGCCGGCCGACCAGGATCGGACGCGCCAGGTTTTCGTCAACCACCACCTGCACTGCGCGCAGTACGCGCTCCTCTTCGCCTTCGGCGTACACGATGCGCTTTTTCTCGGCCGACGTCTTCTTGGCGGCCTGGAACAGCGGCCGCATGAACGTGCCGCTGCGGTAAACGAACTGCTGCAGCTTGTCGATGTAGGCTTCCATGTCCTTGATCGGACGGCTGGCGACGCCGGATGCCTCGGCAGCCTTGGCCACCGCCGGCGCGATCTTGATCATCAGGCGCGGATCGAACGGCTTTGGAATGATGTACTCGGGGCCGAACGACAGGTTGGTGATGCCATACGTCGTTGCGACGATGTCCGACTGCTCGGCTTGCGCCAGCTCGGCGATCGCATGCACCACCGCGATTTCCATTTCACGGGTGATGGTGGTGGCGCCGCAATCGAGGGCGCCGCGGAAAATGTACGGGAAACACAGCACGTTGTTGACCTGGTTCGGATAGTCCGAACGGCCGGTCGCCATGACGGCGTCGTCGCGCACCGCCTTGACATCTTCCGGCAGGATTTCAGGCGTCGGGTTGGCCAGCGCCAGCACCAGCGGCCGTGCCGCCATCGCCTTCACCATGTCTTGCTTGAGCACGCCGCCGGCCGACAGGCCGAGGAAAATGTCGGCGCCGGGAATCAGTTCGGCCAGGGTGCGCGCATCGGTCTCGCGGGCGAAACGTTCCTTGTCCGGATCCATCAGCTCGACCCGGCCTTTGTAGACCACGCCGGCCAGGTCGGTGACGAAAATATTTTCGATCGGGAAGCCAAGGTCGACGATCAGGTCCAGGCAGGCCAGCGCCGCGGCGCCCGCGCCCGACACCACCAGCTTGCAGCTCTTGATGTCTTTGCCCACGACTTTCAGGCCGTTCAGGATCGCGGCGCCGACGATGATGGCGGTGCCGTGCTGGTCGTCATGGAATACCGGGATCTTCATGCGGTCGCGCAGCTTGCGTTCGATCTCGAAGCATTCCGGCGCCTTGATGTCTTCCAGGTTGATGCCGCCGAAGGTCGGCTCCAGCGAAGCGATGATGTCGCACAGCTTTTCCGGATTGGTTTCGTTGATTTCAATATCGAAGACATCGATGCCGGCGAATTTCTTGAACAGCACGCCCTTGCCTTCCATCACCGGCTTCGACGCCAGCGGCCCGATGTTGCCCAGGCCAAGCACGGCGGTACCGTTGGTGATCACGGCGACCAGGTTGCCGCGCGCGGTGTAGCGGAAAGCATTGGCCGGATCGGCCACGATTTCTTCGCAAGCGGCCGCCACGCCTGGCGAATACGCCAGCGCCAGGTCGCGCTGGTTGGTCAATAGCTTGGTCGGGGTAACGCTGATTTTCCCCGGGGTCGGAAACTCGTGGTACTCAAGCGCCGCCTGACGCAATTGTTGACGAAGTTCTTCTTTTTTATCGATCATCGAATCCATATGCGTCTGTCCCCAAGCGTAACAAGTGAAAGTCATTGATTTTATCAGACTGGTCGCGGCCGACCATGTGAATTTCGCATGGTGAATGGCTATTTCATAGGGCGATTTATAAAAACTATTTGATTATAGAAATTTAATCTTAAAAACTATCAGCCCTATATAGATAATCAATTTTCCATATTAATAAATAAAAACTATCATTAACTCTCGATCAATTGCAAAACACTTCCTTCCCGGGATCAACTGAGAGATCATCATGGCAAACCAAGGCAACAGCAATAAATCAGTCACCATCGAAAACCTGGAAGCAGCCTTCGCCGGCGAGTCCATGGCCCATATCAAATACCGCTATTTCGCCAAGCTGGCGCGCGAAGCCGGCGCCGACGACGTCGCCAGGATTTTTGAAGATACCGCCGACCAGGAAGTCATGCATGCTTTCGGCCATCTCGACCTGCTGTATCCAAAAGCGCAGCTGACCCCGGCCAAGTCGCTGGAAATCGCGATCGAAGGCGAGACTTACGAATATACCGAGATGTATCCGAAATTCCGCCACCTGGCGATAGAAGAAGGCAACCAGGCCGCCGTCGCCGAATACGACGAGCAGATCGCCGAATCCAGGGAACATGCGGAAAACTTCAAGCGCACCCTGGAAAAGGCCGCCAAGCGTTTCGCCGCGCTGGCCAAAGTGGAAGAACGCCACGCCAATCATTACCAGAACGCGCTCGACGCCCTGCGTGCAGCATAATCACGGCAAACATCTGGCGGCCGCCGCATTGCAATACCATTGCGCCGCCAAGCCTCATCATATTTCGACACTCACAGGAACAAAATGAAGACTTACCAATGCATCGTTTGCGGACTGATCTATGACGAAGCCGCGGGCTGGCCCGAAGACGGCATCGCTGCCGGCACCAAATGGGAAGACGTGCCCGCCGGCTGGGAATGCCCGGATTGCGGTGTCGCCAAGGCTGATTTTGAAATGGTTGAAATCTGAGCGCGTGTTGTAAAATTAGCCGCCGCACACGTTGCGGCGGCCGGCACCACGCATCGCGCTCGTCACTATCCCAACCATCGTTCAGGACATTCATGAAACCCATCATCATCATCGGCGCCGGCATGGCTGCATATTCTCTGGCGCGCGAGGTGCGCAAGCTGGACAAGGCGGCCGCGCTGCTGATCATTACTGCCGACGATGGCGGTTTCTATTCCAAGCCGATGCTGTCCAACGCTTTCGCGCAAAAGAAACTGGCGGCGCAGCTGATCTCGCAAAGCGCGGTGCAGATGGCGGAACAGATCGGCGCCAACATCATGACCAAGACCCGCGTCAACGGCATCGACACCGCGGCCAAGGTGGTCGATACCAGCATGGGCGCTTTCGAATACGCGCATCTGGTGATTGCGGTGGGCGCCCAGCCTATCCGGCTGAACATCGCCGGCGACGCCGCCGACCGCGTGCTGTCGGTCAATCACATCGAAGACTACGCCACCTTCCGCGCCAAGCTGCTGCCTGACCAGCAGGCAACGGCGCGCGTGGCGATCCTTGGCGCCGGCCTGATCGGCTGCGAATTCGCCGACGACCTCGCCGCGCATGGCCACACGGTGACGCTGATCGATCCCAATTCGCTGCCGTTGGCTGCGCTGGCGGCGCCGGCTTTATCGGAAGGTTTGCATGCCGCGCTGACTGCGCGCGGCATCGCCCTCCAGCTCGGAACCACCGCCGCCAGCATCGACCACGCCGACGGCGCGATCAAGCTCACCTTGTCGAACGGCGAAGTGGTGATTGCCGATGTGGTCCTGTCCGCAGTCGGCCTGCGTCCTGACCTGGCGCTGGCGCAAGCAGCCAAATTGGCTACCGGCCGCGGCATCATGATTGACAGCCATGGCCGCACCAGCGCCGCCGACGTGTATGCGCTTGGAGATTGCGCCGAGTACCGCGTCGACAGCGAAGGCCGCACCAGTCCCCTGCCCTACATCGCGCCGATCCTTACCGCGGCGCGCGCGATAGCCAAGACCCTGACGGGCGAAGATACCGCGATCGACCTGAAACATTCGCCGGTGATCGTCAAGACCCCGAGCTATCCGCTGGCGCTGGTGCCGCCGCCGTCGCACGCAGTGGCGGCCGGCCGCTGGGAAACCGAACTGGATGGCGCGACTACCATTTGCCGCTTCTTTGATGCACAGGGCGTCATGGTGGGTTTTGGCGTAGCGCCGCAAGAAGCGAAAATCCGCCAAGCCTTGATGGCGGCCTTGGGCACTACGGTGTAAGGAATTGGGCGGCGCTGCTGTCGAGCGCCGCCGAGACGTCAGGCAAATTCGGCGATCAGCTCAACGATTTCCGCACCGTAGGTCTCCAGTTTTTTCTCGCCGACGCCGCTGACGCCGCGCAGGTCATCCAGCGACGACGGCTGCGCCTTGGCGATTTCGCGCATGGTGGCGTCGTGGAAGATGACGTAAGCGGGGACATTGTGCTTGCGCGCAGTCTCGACCCGCCACCAGCGCAGCTTCTCGAAAATCGCCTGCTCCAGCGTCGACAGGTCGGTTTCGACATAACCTTTTGGCTTGCTGCCGCTGCGCTTCTGCTTGACCGGTTTCTGGTACTCGCGCAACTGCACCTGCTGCTCGCCGCGCAATACCGGCCGCGCCGCATCGGTCAGCTTGAGGGCGCTGTATGCCTCATGGTCGACCGTGATCAGGCCCAGCGCAATCGACTGCCGCAGGATCGCCCGCCATTCGGCTTCGCTGCGGTCGCTGCCGATGCCAAAGGTGGAAAGCTGGTCATGGCGCCACTGCTTGATCTTGTCGGAATCTATGCCGCGCAACACATCCATCACATGCATCGCGCCGAAACGCTGGTCGACCCGGTAGATCGTCGACAGCAGCTTTTGCACCACCACGGTCGCATCGAACGATACCGGCGGGCTCATGCAGGTATCGCAATTGCCGCAGCGCTCGGAACCCTGGCCGAAATACTCCAGCAAACGCACGCGCCGGCAATGCAAGGTCTCGCACAGGCCGAGCATCGCATCCAGCTTGACGCCCAGCACCCGCTTGAAGATTTCGCCGGCCTCGGATTCGTCGATCATGCGCCGCTGCTGCACCACATCCTGCAAGCCGTACGCCATCCAGGCATTGGCAGGGGCGCCGTCGCGGCCGGCGCGGCCGGTTTCCTGGTAGTAGCCCTCTATGCTTTTCGGCAGATCCAGATGGGCGACAAAACGCACGTCCGGCTTGTCGATCCCCATGCCGAAGGCGATGGTGGCCACCATCACGATGCCGTCCTCGCGCAGGAAGCGGCCCTGGTTCTTGGTTCGTTGCGCATAGTCCATGCCGGCATGGTAGGGCAAGGCCCGGATCCCCTGCTGTTCCAGGAATTCAGCGGTTTCTTCCACCTTCTTGCGCGACAAGCAATACACGATGCCAGCGTCGCCCGCATGTTCGCTCTGGATGAAATCGAGCAGCTGCTTGCGGCCGTTGGCTTTCTCGACAATCTGGTAGCGGATATTGGGACGGTCAAAAGAGGAAACGAAACGCGCGCCCTGCTCCAGCTGCAAGCGCAGCGCGATTTCCTCTCGGGTCTGCTGGTCGGCGGTCGCCGTCAGCGCAATCCGCGGCACTTGCGGGAAGCGCTCATGCAGGATCGACAGCTTGATGTATTCGGGACGGAAATCATGGCCCCATTGCGATACGCAATGCGCCTCGTCGATGGCGAACAAGGCAATCTTGGACGACTCCAGCAGGTCCAGGCAGCGCGGAGTCAGCAAGCGCTCCGGCGCCACATACACCAGGTCGAGATCGCCGCTGCGCACGCGGCGCTCGATCTGCGAAGCTTCTTCGTAGGTTTGCGTCGAATTCAGGAAAGCGGCGCGCACCCCGACTTCGGCCAACGCATCGACCTGGTCCTGCATCAGCGCGATCAGCGGCGACACCACCACGCCGACGCCGTCCCGCAGCAGGGCCGGGATCTGGTAGCACAGCGACTTGCCGCCGCCGGTCGGCATCAATACCAGCGCATCGCCGCCGTTGGCTACATGGCTGACAATCTCAGCCTGCTGGCCACGGAAAGAGGGATAACCGAATACCGTTTGCAGTATATGGAGTGCTTGCGGGTCGGAACCGGCGGATGCATCTGAATGTGGCATTAAATACTTGGCGAAGTTTTCTTTTAATTAAGGAAGCCGTTGTGTACCGCCGCCAGGAGGAAAATCCCCAAAGCGATGCGATACACGATAAACGGCCAGGTCGAGAAGCGTTCCAGGAATTTCATCAAGCCCCAGATCGCGCCGAACGCCGAGACGCTGGCGACCACCAGGCCGAAAATCAGCAGCATCCAGGTTTCCGCCGGCATATGCAGGTGGAACAGCACCAGCAGCTCTTTCAAGCCGGCCAGGGCGATCGCCGGCAGGCCGAGCAGGAAAGAAAAGCGGGCGGCTTCTTCGCGCTTGAAATTGAGGAACAAGGCGGCGGTCAAGGTGGAGCCGGAACGCGACACGCCCGGGATCAGCGCGCCCACCTGCGCCAGGCCGACAATCAGCGCGTCGCGCAGGCGCATCTCGCCGACCGTACGGCGATGGCGGCAACTCAATTCCGCAATCGCCAGCAATACGCCCATGGCGATACAGGCGTAGCCGATCACGCTCAGGCTGCGCAGCGGCGAGCCGCAGGCGTTCAGCACCGGCGCCAGCGCCAGGCCGGCAATCCCGATCGGGATCGTCGCCAGGACGATCGCCACCCCGAGCCGGAACGAAGGGCTGCTGAAATTGCGCTCACGCACCGCCGTGATGCTGCCGACCGTCACCTCGCGCACGTCGCGCCAGAAGTAGCTGACGACGGCAGCCAGCGCAGCCAGCTGCATCGCCGCGGAAAATGCCGAGCCTGGATCGTGCCAGCCCAGTATGGCCGGGACGATGCGCATGTGCGCAGTGGAAGAAATCGGTAATAGCTCAGAGATGCCCTGAATTACGCCAAGGATCGCGACCTGCACGTAATCCAGCGATGCAAACCCGATATCGGTACCAGCGGAACATACACCTGCCACAACACTCTCCTGTTCAGGATCAAATAACGGCCGTTTTTAAAATCCGGCCAACTTTTCTGCGGAAGCCCGGTTCAATGCGTCCAATTCACCCAGCCTGTGTAGCCGGTCACTATCACCACCAGGCCAAACACGATCCGGTACCACGCAAACACGGTGAAATCATGGCTGCTGATATAACGCAGCAGCCAGCGCACGCACAGGAATGCCGAAACAAACGCGGCAACGGTACCGATCGAAAACAGCGGGATGTCGGCGGCCGACAGCAGCGCGCGGTCCTTGTACAGGGAATAGATGGTGGCGGCAAACAGGGTGGGAATCGCCAGGAAGAACGAAAACTCGGTCGCGGCCTTGCGCGACAGGCCGAACATCATGCCGCCGATGATCGTGGCGCCGGAACGGCTGGTGCCGGGGATCAGCGCAAATGCCTGGGCAATCCCGATCTTCAATGCATCGAGCGCGCTCATGTCGTCCACCGACTCGACCCGGGCGACACGGTCGCCGCCCTTGTTGCGGCGCTCGACCCACAGGATGATGAAGCCGCCGACGATCAGCGCAATCGCCACCGGCAAAGGCGCAAACAGTTTTTCCTTGATCATCTTGCTGAAAAACAGGCCCAGCAGCGCTGCCGGCACGAACGCGATGACCAGGTTGACGACCAGCTTGCGCGCCTTGGGGTCGCTGGCGAGACCGCGCAGGACCGCGCCGATGCGGGCCCGGTATTCCCAGCACACTGCGAAAATCGCGCCGGCCTGGATGGCAATCTCGAACACTTCGGCTTTTTCCCGCGTGATGTCGGCGGTGAAATCCAGCAAGCTGCCGGCCAGGATCAGGTGGCCGGTCGACGAGATAGGCAGGAATTCGGTGAATCCCTCGACCAGGCCCATGATGAGCACTTTTAACGCAAGAATAATATCCATGTAGTGTGGGAGTTGTAAGAGAAAGGAAATCAAGCGCCGGGCGAATGATACCGCCCTGGCAGTCGTATTGTTGCGAGTGTTTTCTTAAAACCTGCCGGCTATTTTACCGGTTCAAACGTGACCACCAGATTTTCTGCCCGGGTGCCGATCCTGGTCGGCATGAAAGCGACGCCGGCATAACGCAAATCCTCCGGCTTGAAGGTGTACAGCGGCAGGTTGGTCAGCAGCTGGCGCGCCAGCAGGTTGCCGATCTGCGTAACTTGGGCAGCGTAGGTATTGTCCAGGCCGTCAAGCACCAGGCTGTCCAGCCTTGCCTCCTGCAATGTCACCGCGTTATGCGGGTTATCCAGGAACAGCACGCCCGAGATCGCCATCTTGCCGTTCCACGACTTGCCCAGCAGCGGCATGGTCAGGACCACGTCGGTTGTCATGGCCAGGCGGTTCTGTTCGGGCGGCAAGCTGAGCCGGGCCTTGTCGGCGGTTATTTCGAACAGGCCCAGGTAACGCTGGGAGAACGGCAAGCGCTTGTCAACCGATTGCTGCAGTTTGGTCAATGGGAATTCGACATCGCGCGGTCCGATCAGGGCCGCACAGGAAGACAGCAACAGCGTCGCCAGCAAAACCAGCAGCGCCGGCATTTTCGTAACAGGCATGTAATTTTTCATTTGCATTCGGATTTTCCCTATTCTGTCTCCAGACAGACCCTACATCGCAGTCAATCGTTCCAGCATCGCCAGATAATGCATGGCGTGCGTGCGGGAATTGCCGCACATGTCCAGCGCCGGCTTAAGGCTGGCGCATACCGCGGGACGATCGGGACTGCCGAAAATCCGGCATAGGTTGGCCTGGTCCAGCTGGATGCAGCGCACGCCGGCCGGCTTGCCGCCGGGCATGCCGGGGATCGGCGACGAGATCGACGGCGCCGTGCAGCAGGCGCCGCAATCGGGACGGCAAGCGATGCTTTGCGCGCTCATGCCCTGCCCTCGCCAATCCATGTATTTTTTGCAAACATCCGAAACCTGTGACAATGCCGATTTAACCGAAGGCCAGATTCTACCGGCAATCGCCGCGCATCCTTCAAGTTCCAGTGCAGACGCCAACCTTTCTTGACACTCCAGCGGTTGCCGCTTACATTACTGACTCTTAAGTCAGTAACGAGTAGGCAACTGAGGAAACCAAGGATTCATGAACTGCCCTTTCAGCTCCAAACCCCGCTGGGCAAGACGCAAGGAAGCACGTCCGCAGGAACTGCTGGCGGCCGCGCTGGACCTGTTCGTCGAACGCGGATTCGCCGCCACCAGGCTGGGCGACGTCGCTGCCCTGGCCGGCGTCTCCAAGGGCACTTTGTACCTGTATTTCGAGAGCAAGGAAGATTTGTTCAAGGCGGTGGTGCGTGAAAACATACTGCCGGCGCTGGCTGAAGCGGAAGACATCATCGACGGCTACCAGGGGCCCAGCGCCGACCTGTTCCGCGAAATCCTGCTGGGCTGGTGGGAGCACATCGGCGCCACCAAGCTGGCTGGCATCACCAAGCTGCTGATGGCCGAATCGGGCAATTTCCCTGAGCTGGCGGCCTTTCACCGTGAAGAAGTCAGCGAACGCGGCGAGGCGATGATCGTGCGCATGCTGCAGCGTGGCATCGAGCGCGGCGAATTCCGTGCGATTGACGTGCGCCAGACCGCCAACGTGCTGATCGCGCCGGTGATCATGCTGATGATGTGGCAACAACCGCTCAACCCTTGCCACGTGGAGCCTGTGGATGCCGGCAGTTACCTGGACAGTTTTATCGACCTTTGCCTGCACGGTCTGCTCAGCAAACCGTAGCGCGTCGTGGCTTCAGGACTTACGCAAAACCGTTCCAGCAACGGGCTTGCGAACCCCTGACGACGAAGACGGTACGGCGCAAGGCTGGGAGGAGTAACGCCGCTGGGACAGTTTTGCGGGAGTCCTAAGGTTTTGAGGGTGGCCTTTGATAGAATGAGCCCTTTATTTTCACTACCGAGCCTTAACCATGAATATCGAACAAGCCCGCTTCAATATGATCGAACAGCAAATTCGCCCTTGGAACGTGCTGGAACTGGACGTGCTGGAATTGCTGACGGTAGTTCGGCGCGAGGAATTCGTTCCTGCCGCCTACAAGAGCCTGGCGTTTTCCGATACCGAGATCCCGCTGCCGGGCCCGAACGGCGAAAGCATGCTGGCGCCCAAGGTCGAAGCGCGCCTGCTGCAGCAAGCTGCCGTGAAGAAACATGAGCAAGTGCTGGAAATCGGCGCCGGCTCGGGTTATATGGCGGCCCTGCTGTGCTACAAGGCAAGGCATGTGACGACGGTTGAAATCGATCCTGAACTGAAAGCGCTGGCTGAAAGAAACCTGGCTGCCTATGGCATCACCAATGTCGAGGTAATGCTTGGCAACGGCGCCCAGGGCTGGGACCAGGGCGCAAGCAAGACTTACGACGTGATCGTGATTTCCGGCTCGCTGTCGACGCTGCCGGACGCCTTCCTCAAGCAGCTCAACGTCGGCGGCCGGATTGTCGCCATCCTGGGCGAAGCGCCGGTGATGTCGGCACAAATCATTACCCGCACTTCGGACAGCAACTACAGCACGGTCCACTTGTTTGAAACCAACGTCAAGCCGCTGCGCGAAGCTGCCGTTCATTCCCACTTCAAATTCTGAGCCCGCCCATGCAACATCTCACTGCTTCAGAACTGGCCGCCTGGATCGCCGACCCGCAACGGCCGGCGCCGCTGCTGCTCGACGTGCGCGAGCCATGGGAATACGAAACCTGCCACATCGCCGCGGCGCAGCTGATGCCGATGCAGACAGTGCCGGCGCGCCTGAACGACCTGGAAGAAGACCAGGCGATCGTCTGCATCTGCCACCATGGCGCGCGCAGCATGCAGGTCGCCGCATTTCTCGAGCGTCACGGATTTTCCGCGGTCAGCAACCTGACCGGCGGCGTCCACGCCTGGGCGCAGCAGGTCGATCCGGCCATGCCGACCTACTAGGGCCTGGACCCTACCGAACCAGACCGACCACACCTGCCTGCCGCCACCGTTCCGGAGAGTGTAATGCGCAATACCCTTATGGCTTCGTTGATCGCAAGTGCATTGCTGGCTGCAAATGCACATGCGGTCGATCTGGTACAGACGTATCAGCAAGCGTTGGCCAACGATCCGGTATACACCAGCGCACGTTACGCGCTCAGCGCCAGCAATGAAAGCAGCATCCAGGGCCGCGCCGCCCTGCTGCCGGTGGTCGGCTTCGGCGGCAACTACAGCCGCGCCGGGGAATCCTGGAAAACCATCACCAACAACTACAGCCTGCAGCTCACCCAGCCGCTGTTCCGTCCGGCGTACTGGCAGCAGTACCAGGAAAGCAAGCTGTCGGTCGCTGCCGGCGAAGTGAAGTTTGCCCAGGCGGTGCAGGACCTGATGCTGCGCGTCAGCCAGGCTTACTTTGACACGCTGACGGCGCAGGACGTGCTGGCTACTTTGCAAGCCCAGAAAAGCGCGATTGCCGAGCAGCTGGCCTCCGCCAAGCGCAACTTTGAAGTCGGCACCGCCACCATCACCGACACCAACGAAGCCCAGGCCAGCTACGACCTGGTGATTGCGCAGGAAATCGCCGCCAGCAATAACCTGGAAGTCGCCCGCAACGTGCTGCAGCAGATCATCGGCAAGCCGCCGGCGCCGCTGGCGACCCTGCGTCCCGGCGTCCAGCTGAGCGCGCCGCAGCCGGCGGCGATCGAGAGCTGGGTCAGCAGCGCCGAGGAGCAGAATTTCGGCGTGGTAAGCCAGCAAATTGCGCTCGATAGCGCCAAATACGAAATCAAGAAAAACCGTGCCGGCCATCTGCCGACAGTCGACCTGGTGGCCAGCCGCGCGCACTCCGATGTCAGCGGCAGCCCGATTCCTTTTTATAACATTTCGCAGATGAACAACTCGATCGGCGTGCAGTGGACCATCCCGCTGTATGCCGGCGGCGCGGTCAACAGCAGCGTGCGGCAAGCGGTGGCATTGGAAGACAAGGCGCGCTCGGACCTGGAGAGCGCGCGCCGGAACGCAGCGTTGAACGCACGCCAGGCTTACCTGGGGGTCAACAGCGGCCTGGCCCAGATCAAGGCGTATGAAGCGGCGGAGATTTCCAGCCAGTCGTCGCTGGACTCCAACCGGCTGGGTTACCAGGTTGGCGTCCGCATCAATATCGATGTGCTGAACGCGCAGCAGCAACTGTTCTCTACCCGCAGGGATTTGGCCAAGGCGCGTTACGATACGCTGATGAACAGCCTGAAACTCAAGTCAGCGGTCGGCACCTTGAAAGAAGAAGACCTGCAGCAGATCAACGCATTATTGACGCCGGCTGTATATTGAATGGATTCTTGAGGGGCCCGGGAACTGCGCACCGGGATCAGGCATCGTTGTTTTTCAGCATGAACGGCGATGTCTTGAACATGTGGATGCAGTTGTCGACTACCTTTGAAACATTGTCGGCGAGATCAAAGCTGTGCGGACTGAAGGTCCAGTTGCTCAGGATGCCGAACAGCAGTCCTTGCACCATGACCGCGGCCATCACCGGATCCAGCTCACGCGGCAGCTGACCTTTTGCAATCGCGAACCGCAGCAAGCGTTCTATGTCGGTACGGCCCTGCAAGAAACATTCATGCTGGCGGATATAGATAGGATCTTCCGGATCCACCAGCTCGCACTTGTGCAGGACAATTTCAAAAATCTTGCGCGACTGCGGATTGAGCGTCGCTTCCTGCAAAGTGAATAAACACCTGTTGCGAAACTGGTTCAGGGGATCATGCGCATTTTCGTCGGCGGTCTTTTCGATCATCGCTTCCATCGGCAGGCGCACCCGCTCACACATGGCATCGAATAAATCGCTCTTGTTCTTGAAGTGCCAATAGATAGCTCCGCGCGTCACGTCAGCGGCGCTGGCGACGTCGGCCAGCGTGGTGCGCGCTACGCCGTGCTGGTGAAACACCTCCGCTGCCGCATCCAGGATGCGGCTCCGCGTTTCCAGTGCTTCTTCTTTTGTACTTCTAGCCATTTTAAGCCGACCTCCAAACTGTTACGATATTTTGTGCGCTCGCAGCAAATAATTTATTAGCAATACAGACATAACACATACATTCGTGAATGTATGTATAATAGCAGGATTCCGGCTGTTCCACCCGCTTTCTGGCAAGGCATCCGGTGCAACAAAGCAATTACTTATATATCCTATGTCAATTCCAGAAATAGAGTCACCTGTCAGATCTGCAGTCTTTCCTCAATTACCGTGCGAGAATTTTATGAATTCAGTTAGCTCTATCAGTCGTCTCACGCGTATCACCCTGGCTATCGCGCTCCTGTCCGCAGTTGCCGCCTGCGGCAAGAAGCCGGAGGCCCAAGCGCAACCGCCAGCCGGTGTTTCATTCGTCACCATCGCCCCAGAACGCCTTGCTCTCACCACGGAATTGCCAGGTCGGCTGGAAGCAACCCGCATCGCCCAGATCGGCGCGCGGGCAGCCGGCATCGTGCTCAAGCGGAATTTCCGCGAAGGCAGCGACGTAAAGGCAGGCCAGACCCTGTACCAGATCGATCCGGCGCCGCTGCAAGCCGCTTACGACAGTGCGCAGGCGACCTTGGCCAAGGCCGAAGCAAACCTGACTACCGCGACCCTGAAGGCACAGCGCTACAAGCCGCTGGTGGACGTCAATGCCGTCAGCAAGCAGGATTACGACGACACTGTCGCCACCCAGAAGCAAGCTGCCGCTGACGTTGCATCCGCCAAGGCAGCACGCCAGACCGCCAGCCTCAACCTCGGCTACGCCACCGTGACCTCGCCAATTTCCGGCCGCATCGGCAAGGCGCTGGTGACCGAAGGCGCACTGGTCGGCCAGGGTGAAGTGACCCAGCTGGCAGTGGTGCAGCAGATCGATCCGATCTACGTCAACCTGACCCAGTCCAGCACCGACATCCTCAAATTGCAGCAGGCAATGAAGAGCGGCCAGCTGGAAAGCGCCGGCGCCGGCCAAGCCAAGGTCACCCTGGTGACTGAAGACGGCCGCACCTACCCGCAAACCGGTAAGCTGCTGTTTTCCGACCTGACGGTCGACGCCAACACCGGTTCGGTCACCCTGCGCGCTGAATTCCCTAACCCGGACCGCAGCCTGTTGCCTGGCATGTATGTACGCGCCAGGCTCGAGCAGGCAGTCAACGCCTCCGCCCTGACCGTGCCGCAACAGGCAGTCCAGCGCGACCTCAACGGCGCTTCGGTGTTCGTGATCGGTGCTGACAATAAAGTGGCCGTACGGCCGGTAACCGCCGATGTCGCGCAAGGCGACAAATGGATCGTTACCGAAGGCCTGAAAGCCGGCGACAAGGTAATCGTTGATGGCTTGCAAAAGGTAAAACCAGGCGCGCCGGTCAATCCGTCGCCATGGAAGCCTAATGCTGCTCCGGCAGCTACAGCCGCACCCGCTGCAGCTGCCGGCGCCAGCGCCAGCACCGCAGCTGCTGCCTCGGCTGCTACATCTACCGCTAAATAAGGAGCCTATTAATGGGCAAGTTTTTCATCGACCGCCCCGTATTTGCGTGGGTGCTCGCCATCTTCATCCTGCTCGGGGGTGCTTTGGCGATCACGCAATTGCCGGTGGCGCAGTATCCTTCGATTGCACCGCCAACGATTGTCGTTAGCGCCTCGTATCCCGGCGCGACCGCGCAAACCATTGATGATAGCGTCACCAGCCTGATCGAACAGGAAATGAACGGCGCCGACGGCTTGCAGTACATCGAGTCGCAAAGCCAGGCCGACGGTTCGGTATCCATCACCGTTACCTTTACCCCGGAAACCAACGCCGACCTGGCAGCGGTGGACGTACAGAACCGCTTGAAGCGGGTTGAAGCGCGGCTGCCTGCGGTGGTTACGCAGAATGGTGTGCAAGTCACCAAATCGCGCAGCAACTTCCTGATGTTCATCGGCTTGTCATCGACCGACGGCAAGCTCGATCCGATCGCGCTGGGCGATTACCTGTCGCGTAACGTGCTCAACGAAATCAAGCGGGTGCCAGGCGTCGGCCAGGCGCAGCTGTTCGGTACCGAACGCGCCATGCGGATCTGGATCGACCCGGTCAAGCTGGTTGGCCTGAGCCTGACGCCAGCCGACGTGACAGCCGCGATCAACGCGCAAAACGCGCTGGTCGCCGGCGGTACGCTGGGCGATTTGCCTAGCCCTGGTACACAGCAGATTTCCGCGACCGTGGTAGCAACCGGCCAGCTGAATACCGTTGAACAGTTCGGCAATATCCAGCTGCGCGCCAATTCGGACGGCTCGATCGTGCGCCTGCGCGATGTCGCTCGCATCGAAATCGGCGGCCAGTCGTATGCAACTGCCGGCCGTCTCGACGGCAAGCCGACATCGTTCGTCGGCGTGCAGCTGTCGCCGACCGCCAATGCGCTGGGCACTGCCACCGCAGTCCACGCCAAGATGGCAGAGCTGTCCAAGTACTTCCCGGCCGGCGTCAAATACACGATCCCTTACGACACCTCGAAATTCGTCAAGATTTCGATTGAAGAAGTGGTCAAGACCCTGGTGGAAGCGATCATCCTGGTGTTCCTGGTGATGTACCTGTTCCTGCAAAACATCCGCTACACCCTGATCCCGACCGTAGTCGTGCCGGTGGCCCTGATGGGTACTTTCGCCACGCTGCTGCTGTTCGGCTTCTCGATCAACGTCCTGACCATGTTCGGCATGGTGCTGGCGATCGGTATCCTGATCGACGATGCGATCGTGGTGGTGGAAAACGTCGAGCGCATCATGAGCGAAGAAGGCTTGTCGCCGCGCGATGCAACCCGCAAGGCGATGGGCCAGATCACCGGCGCGTTGATCGGTATCACCCTGGTGCTGATCGCGGTATTCATCCCGATGGCGTTCTTCAGCGGCGCGGTTGGCGCGATTTACCGCCAGTTCTCGCTGTCGATGGTCGCTTCGATGGTGTTCTCGGTGCTGATGGCATTCACGCTGACGCCAGCGCTGTGCGCCACCATCCTGAAGCCGGTGGAAGCTGGACATCACCACGAGAAGAAGGGTTTCTTCGGCTGGTTCAACCGCAAATTCAACGCGACCACCAACGGCTACCAGGGCGTGATCGCCAAGATGCTGACCAAGACCGGCCGTTACCTGCTCGTTTATGCAGCCATCCTGGTGTGCGTGGGCGTGCTGTACATGCGCTTGCCGGCTTCGTTCCTGCCGGCCGAAGACCAAGGCTACATCATCACGAACGTGCAATTGCCTGCCGGCGCCAGCAGCAACCGTACATTGGAAGTCATCAAGCAGATCGAAAAGTATTACGCGAGCCTGCCTGCCGTGGCCAATGTGGTGGCAATCACCGGCTTCAGCTTCTCCGGCAACGGCCAGAATGCCGGCCTGGTGTTTACGCCGCTGAAGGACTGGAGCGAACGTGGTCCGGCTGAATCTGCCGACGCGATCGCCGGCAAGGCGTTCGGCGTGTTCTCGCAGATCAAGGACGCCATCGTCTATCCGCTGAACCCGCCACCGATCCCGGAACTGGGTAACGCCACCGGCTTTACCTTCCGCCTGCAAGACCGTTCGGGCCAAGGCCACGCTGCGCTGACCGCGGCGCGTAACCAGATCCTGGGCATGGCTTCGCAAAGCAAGATCCTGGCTGGCGTCCGTCCGGAAGGCCTGGAAGATTCGCCGCAGGTGCAACTGGATATCGACCGCGACAAGGCCAATGCCCTGGGCGTATCGTTCAGCGCCATCAACAGCACGCTGTCGACCGCGCTCGGTTCCTCCTATGTGAACGACTTCCCGAACCAGGGCCGTCAGCAGCGGGTGATCGTGCAAGCCGACGCGCCGCAGCGGCTGCAACAGGAAGACCTGGCCAGGCTGTATGTCAAGAACACGCAAGGAACCATGGTGCCGTTCTCGTCATTCACCACCTCGCACTGGATCAAGGGCCCGGTACAGCTGTCGCGCTATAACGGTTATCCGGCGATGAAGATTTCCGGTGGTGCGGCGCCTGGCCATAGCACCGGCGAAGCGATGGATGAAATGGAAGCGCTGACTGCCAAATTGCCTCCTGGCTTCGGCTTCGAGTGGACCGGCCAGTCGCTGGAAGAAAAGACATCCGGTTCGCAAGCGCCGATGCTGTACCTGCTGTCGCTGATCGCCGTATTCCTGGTGCTGGCGGCATTGTATGAAAGCACTTCGATCCCGCTGGCTGTGATGCTGGTGGTGCCGCTCGGTATCCTCGGCGCGCTGCTGGGCGTTACCTTGCGCGCCATGCCGAACGACGTGTACTTCAAGGTCGGGATGATTACCGTGGTCGGCTTGTCGGCGAAGAATGCGATTCTGATTATCGAATTCGCGAAAGACCTGCAGGCTGAAGGCAAGGGCCTGATTGAAGCAACGCTGGAAGCGGTGCACCTGCGGTTCCGTCCGATCCTGATGACTTCATTCGCGTTCATCCTCGGCGTGCTGCCGCTGGCAATCAAGACCGGCGCCGGTTCCGGCAGCCAGCGTGCGATCGGTACCGGCGTCATGGGCGGCATGATCACAGCGACTGTGCTGGCGGTGTTCCTGGTGCCGGTGTTCTTCGTGGTGGTGCGCAAATTTTTCAAAGGCAGCGAACGCCAACGGAAATTGCATGCGGCCAACAAGAAAATAGATGTGGAGAATCAGCATGTTTAATTTATTACCCAAGCAACTGACGGGCGCCCTGCTGCTGGCAGGGGCCTTGTCCGGCTGCACCATGGCGCCGACTTATGTACGGCCGGAAGCGCCGGTGGCCGGCAGCTATCCGGCTGCCGCCGACGGCCAGGCGCAGCTGGATGCGGTGGCGCTCGGCTGGCGCCAGTTTTTCCCGGACCAGCGGCTGCAAGCGCTGATCGCCTCGGCGCTTGAAAACAACCGTGACCTGCGCACTGCTGCCTTGAACATCGAGCAGGCGCGCGCGCAGTACGACATCACGGCGGCCGACGCCTTGCCTCACTTCGACGGCAATTTCAGCCGCACCCGCGGCCGTACCGCCACGTACCAGCTGGTGCCAGGCCAGAATGCGGTTGGCAACGTCTACCAGGTTGGCTTGAACATGACCTCGTTCGAGCTGGACTTTTTCGGCCGCGTGCGCAGCTTGAAAGATGCCGCCCTGGCGAGCTACCTGGCGACCGAAGAAGCACGCCAGGCGGCGCAGATCAGCCTGATCTCGCAAGTTGCCCAGGCTTACCTGACCGAGCAGTCGTATGCCGAGCAGCAAAGGCTGGCGCAGCAGACCCTGGACAGCCGCCTGGACGACTACAAGCTGGACAAGATGCGTTTTGATGTCGGCGCCTCGTCGGAACTCGACCTGCGCAACTCCGAAACGCTGGTGCAGTCTGCCCGCGTATCGCTGACAACGCTGGTGCGCCAGCGCGGCCAGGCTACCAACGCCTTGGTTCTCCTGGTCGGCAAGCCGTTAGGCGACTTGCCCGCGCCGCAATCGCTGTCGGATGAGCAAATCGTCACCGAGATCCCGGCCGGCTTGCCTTCCGATCTGTTGAACCGCCGTCCCGATATCCGTGAAGCGGAGCAGCAGCTGCGTTCCGCCAACGCCAATATCGGTGCAGCGCGCGCCGCCTTCTTCCCGACCATCTCATTGACGGCGGGAATCGGCAATGCGAGCACATCGCTGGGCAGCCTGTTCTCGGCCGGCAGCCGCACCTGGTCGTTCGTGCCGCAGCTGACGCTGCCGATTTTCGAGGGCGGCCGCAACCGCGCCAACCTGTCGCTGAGCGAGATCCGCAAGAACCTGGCGATTGCCAGCTACGAGAAAACCATCCAAAGCGCATTCCGGGAAGTAGCCGATGCGCTGGTTGCCCGCGGCACGCTGGAAGAACAGCTGGCAGCCCAGGATGCCTTCCTCAAGGCGCAGGAACAGCGGGTGAAGTTGACCGAACTGCGCTACAAGAACGGCATCGCCAGTTCGACCGACCGCCTGAATGCGCAGCGCGACCTGTTCTCGGCGCAGCAGTCCCTGATCCAGACGCGGCAGCTGCGCCTGAACAATGCGATCGACCTGTACCGGTCGCTGGGTGGCGGTTTGAATGAAAATACCGTGGTGGCGGCGACGAAATAACCGTCCCAGGCTGGAGTTACGCAAAACGCCGCACTTGTGCGGCGTTTTTTTTACCATTACAGTTTGTGTCTGCCCCCAATATGGATTGAAATAGATTCCCCATGAAGAAAACCATCATCCTGACCGGAGCCACCGGATATATTGGCTCTCATACCTGGTGCGCCCTGCTTGAGGCCGGGTATAACGTGATCGGCCTGGATAATTTCTGCAACAGCAGCATGGAAGTGATTGGGCGCATTTCTGCGATTACCCAGTCAACACTGAATTTTATTGAAGGCGACGTACGGGATGAATCCCTGCTCGACTCCATTTTCCGGCAGCATAAAATCGACGCAGCCATTCATTTTGCCGCATTGAAGGCAGTGGGAGAATCGGTAGCAAAGCCATTGACCTACTACGACACCAATTTGAACGGCTTGTTGAATTTATGTTCGGTGATGGCACGGCATAGCGTGAAAACCCTGGTATTCAGCTCATCGGCCACGGTCTACGGCGACCCCGATTCAGTACCGATCAAAGAGGACGCGCCTTTACGGACGACCAGCCCATATGGCCAGACAAAATTGATGGGCGAGCAAATCCTGCGAGATCTCGAACATTCGGATCGTGACTGGAAAATAGGATATTTGCGCTATTTCAACCCGGTCGGCGCACACAAGAGCGGGTTGATCGGTGAAAATCCGCGCGGCGTTCCAAACAATTTAATGCCTTATGTTGCGCAGGTTGCGGTGGGAAAACGGGAGAAATTACGCATATACGGCGGCGATTACCCTACTCCGGACGGCACCGGCGTGCGCGACTATATCCATGTAATGGACCTGGCCGAGGGGCATGTATCGGCGGTATCGCATCTGCTTGATGACGATGCTTCCGGCAATGGATCGTTCACCGTGAATCTTGGCGCTGGGCATGGGATCAGCGTCCTTGAGGTAATTCATGCCTATGAAAAAGCATGCGGACGCCCGATTCCCTATGAAATTGTGCCAAGACGCTCGGGTGACGTTGCCGCCTACTACGCAGATCCGTCTTTAGCCTCGGACATCCTCGACTGGCGGGCCACACGAGGGCTGGATGTCATATGCAGCGACTCATGGCGCTGGCAAAACATGAATCCAGACGGTATATGAATCCGGGCAGATTAAGGTAGCTGCCCCTCCGCCAGGATTTTTTTACGCTTGATGATATACGTCAGGAAAAATGCAATGCTCAAGGCATAGTAAGGATAGATTTCCCACCATAAAAATATAACATCCACCAGCCCCAGGACAATAAAACCAAGGCAGAGCGCTACTCCCATCCCGGCCGTATATCGAACCTCATGGTCATCATTGCGTATATCGCGTAAAAAATAATATGCCGGCACAAAATATAATGCCAATAATGCAAACAGCCCGAACAATCCCAGCCGGGACATCATGAATAATATTTCATTATGTGAATGCGGAAAGCCTGCTGCGACCGGCGTAATGACATTTCTCTCCGACAATTCTTCCAACGCTTTCGGGAATCCTTCTACCCCGACTCCGAAAATTGGATGTTCTCTAAACAGCACCCAGGATCCTCGCCATAGCTGAAGACGGATGCCAAGAGAAGTGTCGACATTTTCACCCCCGGAATACTGGGTCATATCGCTTTCAGCAACAGATACCCGCTCTTTTACAATTTGGCCATAGTGGGAAACGGCGCCAATTAATATTACAAAAAAAACTATGACAGATAATTTATAACTGGTGCGGATGTTTTTGGTTACCAGGCAGGCAAGCGCAATAAAAACCGGTATCGTAAGCCAGACCCCGCGCGATTGCGATAGATAGGCGACATACAAACCGGTACACAGCGCTGCAATTTTGAATAATATGGCCAGCTTATTGCCAGGCTTGTTCCACGCGATCGAAAATACCGAGAATACCCCCAGCAACAGGGCCATTTCGGAAAAAATTATGATGGGAATGAAATCCGTTCCGTAACGCGTGGCTCCGCCGTCCGTAAGGATATAGATTTTGACAACCGCCAGAAATGCGCCTATGACCAGGGCCCATTGCACATGTTTCATGTACCTGATCGGCAAGAACGAGAGAATCCAGAAAATCAAGGCAAACACCGCAAGCCGAAGTAGCGGGTCATAAGTCCTGCCCGCGAAGTGACCGGATGCAAGCTGGTTAGCAAATACCGCAACTAAAGGAGCGCACATTGCCAGGCAAAGCGGCCAATAGCCTTTCATCACCTGGCCAAATGATTTATCGTCCGGATATCTTCTGGAGGCAAGCAAAATCAGGCTGCATAATAACAATAAGGCAAAAAGCACACCGGCCGCACGATCTACAACCAATGCCAATGTATAAAAAGCTATGACGATGGAAGCAATCAACAATTTCACGTAACGCAAGTATTTCTCCGATTTGCAAATGTTATAGCGCTTAGAAATAAATACATCGCCATATTATTCCGACAACTGAAATTTAGATCCGGTTTCAAATTAATGCTATTTTAGTTTCCTAAAAACACGCATGAAGGCACAAACAGGATATTTATGGTCAAGTGTATTTTTTTACATTATTCATGAATCTTAGCCATAGATATTTTGCGTGCCATCCGATTCCCTCAACGATCCTGTGCTGCTTGATCAGGAATTTCGAGAACAACTTTAATTCCCTGACACTTTTCGGCGGGTCCAGCGGCATGTCGGCCCAGGAAGACATTGACTGGTATTCGACGAATATCGACCTGGCTTCGTGCAGGCACCAGGATTGCCAAGGCTTTACCGGGCCTGTGAAATGCATGAACACAAACGGCTTGGTCACATTCAAGCGCGTGCCGCCCTTGCTGAGAAAATCCACCAGGTGATAGCGGTAATTCCATTTGTCATCAATGTATTTTGCACGTCCATTGAGCACGACATTCAACGCATCCTGGTCGGCGAAACGCAATTCTTGGGTTGAAAGAACCGTGAGCGCCTTGTTTTGCGTATCGTTCGCAGCCCAATTATTGACGTCAATGTACATTACGCCAGCATTGAAATATTCATGATGCTGCAGATGTAATGCCGCAACCTGCGTCTTCACCGTAGTTTCAAGCTCATCGTGTACGACTGCGGCAATGCAGTCGTTCATTTCAACCTGCAATAACTCGTCAATTTTCCCCATGCACAAGATGTCCGCGTCAAGATACAGGACCTTGCCGGCTATCCCTTGCATTAGATTGGGGATCAAAATCCGGATAAATGTACCAAGCGGGTGTTGCGAAAAACAGGGGAATTGAGAGAATTCGGACAATATATCCGTGTGCAGGATATGAATTACTATGGAAATATTGTGGCTGGTTTCCAATTCCTGCAACCGGCGCCGGCTGTCGTCGGTAATCGAAAAAGCAAAGACATGGAAAATGAAAACCACATCAGGATTGTTTTTAACAATAGAGGTAATATTGACACCCATGCCTCGAAAATAATTAGTGTCAACACCAAAGGCCACATGCACGGCATTGGTATTGAGAACATTATCTGAAACAGAGTTACAAGATGTGTTGATACTCAATTGCAATCCTTACTGACTTATAATATAGGCATCATCAAGCTTCAAGGATAGAAACTCAATCGAGCGGAATTTGTAAAAAAGCACATGTTGGAACGCAGGCTCTTGAGGCTGCTTTTTTCGCGAAATAGCGAAGGATAGCAAACTTGAGTTCGTCATGTCATTAAAACGCCCTATATAAATCAATAACTTACAAATCGGTACAAACCCTTACAAATCCGATTGCTTTTCCAAAATTTGAGCTGGTGCGAGGTTGCACAGTTCCGATTTGCCCGGAAAAATCCTGCCCTTCCCTACCAAAACAACCCCAGCCATTCGTGCAACGCATATCCGCTGTAACGCATGCCTTCACCAGACGGCAAGAAACTTAGCAGGGTAAATCGGTCCCGGCTGAGGAATACGGTTGGGGCTGCAACCACCTGCAGTCCCGTTTGAGCAAACAACAATTGAGCGCGGGGCATATGCACGGCATCAGTCACCAGAATGATCTTTTGGACTTTCGCTTGCCGTAAAATCTCGGCGGAGAATTTTGCATTTTGCTTGGTGTCGTCAGATGCCTCTTCAAGCCATTTTACCGGCGTCGCAAAATCGTCCCTCAGGCTTTTGGCCATGACGGCCGCCTCCGACATCCTGGAGCCGTCAGGCGTACCGCCCGACAGCAGTATCGGCAGCCCGGTCTGGCGCTGCAATTTGGCGCCGTAACGCAAGCGCGCCAGGGTCCAATAGTTTGGCGTATCGCCGCCATCGTATTCCGGCGCATTTGCCAGCCTGCCCCCACCCAGTATGACGATGGCCTGCGCGCCGTCGGCTGCGCCCGCCGCCAGCGGCAAAGCACGCTGCTCCAGCGGCGCCACCAGCAACAAAGCCCCGGTCTTGCTGCTGAGCACTGCCAGCAACAGCAATGACCCCAGGCTGACCGCCATGCCGATGCGCGGGAAAGCGCGCCGCAGCAGCATGCCCGCAATACACAGCAAGATCAGGTTGGTTGGCAGGAGCAGCAGCGCGCTGACCACTTTGATGACGATAAAAGATGCATGCATGGTGGCAGGCAAGGTCAGATAAACGGCGCCAGCAAAGCCATGGTGCGCGCGGTGGCGCCTCGATGCAGCTGCGCGAAATGGATGGCTCGTTCGCCCATCGCCTGGCGTTGCGGGCCGGCCTGCAATAATTGCAAGGCGGTGTCCAGCATCTGGCCGACGTCGCTCACCCGTTGCGCTGCGCCGGCGGCAATAGCCTGCTCGGTGATGTCTGAAAAATTGAAAGTATGGGGTCCGATCAAGACCGGCTTGCCGACCGCAAATGCCTCGATCAGGTTTTGCCCGCCCATCGGCAACAGGCTGCCGCCGATGAACGCCACGTCGCAAGCTGCGTAATAGGCGAACATTTCTCCCATCGAATCGCCGACCAGCACCTTCACCTGCGGCGGCACCGGCTGCGCGCCGAGGCGGGTGCGGCGCAGCGGCGGCAAGCCCTTCGCTGTGGCCATGGCGGCCACTTCGTCGAAACGCTGCGGATGGCGCGGGACGATGATGGCCAGCAAATCGGCATAGGCAGCGTCCTGGCTCCGCTTGTACAAGGCTTCCAGGATCAGTTCCTCTTCGCCGTCGCGTGTGCTGGCGCACAGCAGCACCGGGCGGCTGCCGATCTGCTCCCGCATTGCGGCGCCGACAGCCAGCAAGGCCGGAGCCGGCGTGACGTCGAATTTCAGGTTGCCGGTCACCTGCACATTGTCGCCGCCGAGTTGCCGCAAGCGTGCGGCATCCGCTTCGGTCTGCGCACCGACACAAGACATGCCGCTGGCAGCTTCGGTCATCAAGGTGGAAAAGCGCTTGCCGCGGCGCAGGGAGCGCTCCGACAGGCGCGCATTGGCCAGCACCACCGGCACCTTGCGGCGCGCGCACTGGACGATCAGGTTCGGCCACACTTCGGTTTCCATCAGCACGCACACTACCGGCGAAAAATGGCGCAGGAAACGCCCGGCCATCCAGCCGGTATCGTAAGGAAGAAAACATTGCAGCACACGCGGCGATTTGCCGAACAAGGCTTGTCCTGTGGCGCGGCCGGTCGCGGTCATGTGCGTCAGCAGGACCGCATGTTCCGGATAGGCATCGAGCAGCGCCGCAATCAAGGGTTCGGCAGCGCGCGTTTCACCTACCGAGACCGCATGCACCCAAAGAAATTTGCGCGACGCCAGCGCCGGCGCGACGGGCGGGTAAAAGCCGATGCGCTCCGCCACGTGCTGGCGGTAGCCCGGCTCCTTGCTGCCGCGGCGCCATAAACGCAGCAATACCAGGGGCATTGCCAGCCACCATACCGCAGAATAAAGCAGGCGGATACGCCAGGCCCGCCCCGCGTCAAAACCCGATGCAGCCTTCATTCGGTCAGCGCACGGCCAGTCAGGCGGCGCAGGATCGCCAGCGGGCTGGCGCCGGGATCGTATTGCTTGGCTGCCGGCAGGTGCAAGGTCTGCTCCATCATGTATTGGCCAGCCATCACCGCATGCGGCGTCTGGTCGGAAAAACATACCCATACCGAGCCGGCGGCAAACGGCTGCGTCACCTGCGGGCCGTCTTTCTGATAGGCCGGATCCGACTTCATGGCGTCATGCAGCTGCAGCATCAGGTGATCGTATTCGCTGCGCAGCGACTTGGTGACATGCAAGGCATTCAACACCTGCGCTTGCCAGCGCGAATAAGCTTTTACCTTAGGCAAAAAACGTTGCGCCACATCTTCAAAAGGCTCGCCGACACGCCATATGCGCGGCACGCCGTCCGGATTGACGTTGGCGAATACGCGCAAGATGCGCTCACCGTAATTAGGGCGCGACGGAAAGGCGTCGACGTGCAGGCGGCGGTCATCGGCACGCCACGACTGCGCGCGGGTTTCCACCTGCATCGGCCGATAGCTGGTGGGCGCCATGCGCAATTCGCTGCGGCTGTCGGCATAGGCCGGCAGCAAAGAGTGGATCAGCTGCTGCGCTTGCGCCCGGAAACGTCCGATCATGCTGGCCAATGCCTCTTGATCGGCGGCGTCGCCCAGCGCTCCCTTCAGCTTGCCGTTGGCGTCCAGGCTGATATTGCGGCTCTTGGGATCGCGGATCGCCGGCGTCAGGAAGCGCCGTTCGTCGGCCGTGAAGCTGAAGCTGAGATGAGGGAAATACAGGACTTTTCCGGCCTCAAGCGCGGAAATCCAGGCCGAGTTCGGGGTGCTGACCTGCCAGTCGGCGATGTCGATTTCGAGAATTTGTTGTTCCATGGCCGTATTATGCCGTGTTGCCATGGCGGCGTGAACTGCAGGCTTGCCTGACTTTCTCTAGAGTTATTAATTAAGCAACAAGCGAAGTATCCGGCCAGATGAAGAATTTGCGAGGATAGCGGAGCCGCAACATTTTCCTTCTGTTGGCAAACAATAATCCATCCTATAATAAAACTGCATGCTCCGACGCGATTTGGCATTAATGCACAAAGAGAGGTCTACCCATGGTTCACATGTCAAGACGCCAGTTCCTAAAGACGACTGGCGCTACCCTGGCAGGTTCGAGCCTGGCGCTGATGGGATTTTCGCCGGCGCCGGCATTGGCGGAGGTACGCAGCTACAAGCTGGCTCGCACTACCGAAACCCGTAACACCTGCCCCTACTGCTCAGTCAGCTGCGGGGTCCTGATGTACAGCCTCGGCGACGGCGCAAAAAATGCCAAGGCCAGCATCATCCACATCGAGGGCGATCCGGACCATCCGGTCAACCGCGGCACGCTCTGTCCCAAAGGCGCGGCCCTGCTCGATTTCATCCACAGTCCCAGCCGCCTGCAATATCCCGAATACCGGGCGCCCGGTTCCAAGGAATGGAAACGGATGTCATGGGACGATGCCTTAACCCGCATCGCGACCCTGATGAAACAGGACCGGGACGCCAATTTTGTCGAAAAGACGCCGCAGGGACTGACCGTCAACCGCTGGCTGACCACAGGCATGCTGGCGGCATCGGCCAGCAGCAATGAAGTTGGCTACCTGACGCATAAAACCATGCGCAGCCTCGGGCTGCTGGCGTTCGACAACCAGGCGCGTGTCTGACACGGTCCGACGGTGGCAGGTCTTGCCCCGACGTTTGGCCGTGGAGCGATGACGAATCATTGGGTCGACATCAAGAATGCGGATGTAATACTGATCATGGGCGGCAATGCCGCCGAAGCCCATCCCTGCGGTTTCAAGTGGGTGACGGAAGCCAAGGCGCATAACAAGGCGAAGCTGATCGTGGTCGATCCGCGCTTTACGCGTTCGGCCTCGGTGGCGGATTTCTACGCGCCGATCCGCACCGGCACGGACATCATTTTCCTCGGCGGGGTCATCCGCTACCTGCTGGAAAAAGACCAGATCCAGCACGAGTACGTCAAGAACTACACCGACTTCACGTTTATCGTGCGCGAAGACTTTACCTTCGAGGATGGCATTTTCTCCGGCTATAACGCGGAAAAGCATAATTACGCCAAGACCACCTGGGACTACGAGCTGGGCGACGACGGTTTTGTCAAGACCGATCCGACCCTGGCCCATCCGCGCTGCGTCTTCAACCTGATGAAAAAGCATTACGAGCGCTATACGCCGGAAATGGTGGAAAGCGTCTGCGGCACGCCCAAGGAGAAATTCCTGAAGGTCTGCGAAATGCTGGCATCCACCGCCTCGCCGACGCGCGCCGGCACCGTCCTGTACGCGCTCGGCTGGACCCAGCATTCGATCGGATCGCAAATCATCCGCACCGGCGCCATGGTGCAGCTGCTGCTCGGCAATATCGGCATTTCCGGCGGCGGCATGAATGCGCTGCGCGGCCACTCGAACATCCAGGGCCTGACCGACCTCGGCTTGATGACGAACCTGCTGCCGGGCTACATGACGCTGCCTTCCGAATCCGAACAGGATTACGGCAAGTACATCGCCGCCCGCGCCAGCAAGCCGCTGCGCCCGAACCAGCTGAGCTACTGGCAGAACTACGGGAAATTCCACGTCAGCCTGATGAAATCATGGTGGGGCGACGCCGCCAAGGCCGACAACAACTGGGCCTTCGACTACCTGCCCAAGCTGGACAAGCCGTACGACATGCTGCAGGTGTTCGAGCTGATGAAGCAAGGCAAGGTCAACGGCTACATCGCACAGGGCTTCAACCCGCTGGCGGCGGCGCCGGACAAGGGCAAGATCGGCGCCAGCCTGGCCAAGCTGAAGTTCCTGGTCATCATGGATCCGCTGGCCACCGAGACTTCCGAGTTCTGGAAAAACCATGGCGAATTCAACGACGTCGACCCGGGCCAGATACAGACCGAGGTATTCCGCCTGCCGACCACCTGCTTTGCCGAAGAAGACGGTTCGCTGGTCAATTCCGGCCGCTGGCTGCAATGGCACTGGAAAGGCGCCGAACCTCCGGGCGAGGCGCGCAGCGACCTGGAAATCATGTCGGAACTGTTCCTGAAGATCCGCAAGATGTATGTGAAGGACGGCGGCAAATATCCAGACCCTATCGTCAACCTGGCCTGGCCCTACGCCAATCCGGAGAGTCCGACCGCGGACGAGCTGGCCAAGGAATACAACGGCCGCGCGCTGAGCGACCTGGCCGATCCCAAGGATCCGACCAAGATCGTACGCAAGAAAAACGAACAGGTGGCGGGTTTTGCCGAGCTGCGCGACGACGGCAGCACCGCCTGCGGCTGCTGGATTTTCGCCGGCTGCTGGACCGAAGCCGGCAACCAGATGGCGCGCCGCGACAACTCGGATCCGACCGGCATCGGCCAGACCCTGAACTGGTCATGGGCGTGGCCGGCCAACCGGCGCATCCTGTATAACCGCGCGTCATGCGACCTCAACGGCAAGCCGTTCGACGCCAAACGCAAGCTGATCGGCTGGAACGGCCAGAAATGGGGCGGCGTCGATGTCCCCGATTTCAAGGTGGATGAAGCTCCTGCCGGCGGCATGGGACCGTTCATCATGAACCCGGAAGGCGTAGCGCGTTTCTTCGCCCGCGCCGGCATGGCCGAAGGGCCGTTCCCGGTGCATTACGAACCGTTCGAGACGCCGGTCGGCTATAACCCGCTGTTCCCTAAAAATCCGGCCGCGACCAGCAATCCCGGAGCCCGGGTGTTCCCTGACGACCGCGCCATGTTCGGCAAGGCCGACGCCTTTCCGCATGTCGGCACCACTTACCGGCTCACCGAACATTTCCATTACTGGACCAAGCATGCGCGCCTCAACGCCATCCTGCAGCCCGAGCAGTTTGTCGAGATCGGCGAAGAACTGGCGAAAGAAGTCGGCGTGGTCGCCGGCGAGCGCGTCAGGGTCAGCTCCAAGCGCGGCCATATCGTCGCCGTGGCGGTGGTGACCAAGCGCATCAAGAAAATGATGATTGAAGGTAAACCTGTGCACCACGTCGGCATCCCGATCCACTGGGGTTTCAAGGGCGTGGCGAAACCGGGCTACCTTGCCAACACACTGACGCCCGGTGTGGGGGACGGCAATTCGCAAACACCGGAATTCAAGTCGTTCCTGGTCAAGGTCGAGAAAGCATAGGAGAAGCCATGGCACTGCAATCATTAGATATCAAGCGGGTGTCCGCCACCACCACGCCGCCGCCCGGCGTGCGCGAGCCGGTGACGGGCACCGTCGCCAAGCTGATCGACGTCACCAAGTGCATAGGCTGCAAGGCTTGCCAGACCGCATGCATGGAGTGGAACGATTTGCGCGATGAGGTCGGCGTCAATGTCGGCGTGCTGGATAATCCGCCCGACATGACCGAGCATTCATGGACCGTCATGCGCTTCTCGGAATATGAAAACCCGGACGGCAATCTCGAATGGCTGATCCGCAAGGACGGCTGCATGCACTGCGAAGACCCGGGCTGCCTCAAGGCTTGCCCTTCGCCTGGCGCAATCGTCCAGTACAACAACGGCATCGTCGATTTCCATGAAGAGAACTGCATCGGCTGCGGTTATTGCGTAACCGGCTGCCCGTTCGACGTGCCGCGCATTTCAAAGAAGGACAACAAAGCCTATAAATGCACGCTGTGCTCGGACCGCGTGGCCGTGGGCCAGGAGCCGGCCTGCGTCAAGACCTGCCCTACCGGCGCCATCGTGTTCGGCACCAAGGAAGACATGAAGGAACATGCGGCAGAGCGCATCGTCGACCTCAAGGAACGCGGTTTCGACAAGGCCGGGCTGTACGATCCGCCAGGCGTGGGCGGCACCCATGTCATGTACGTGCTGCACCACGCCGACAAGCCATCGCTCTATCACGGTTTGCCGGACAATCCACGCATCAGCCCGCTGGTCGGCTTGTGGAAAGGCGCCGCCAAGCCGCTGGCGCTGGCAGGCATCGCGCTGACTGCGCTGGCAGGGTTTTTCCACTATATCAAGGTCGGACCGAACGAAGTCTCGGCGGAAGACGAGGCGGCGGAACGGGAAGAAACCGATGCCGCTCGGCGCGGCGCGCAACTGCCGGCGCCGCCCGGCAGCAACGTCACCTCGCAGGATCTGCCGCCATGAACAATTCCGAACGAGACGTAGAGCAAGACAAGATCCAGCGCTACAACGCCAAGGAACGCATCAACCACTGGATCGTCGCCATCACGTTTGTCATCCTGGCGCTGTCCGGGCTGGCGCTGTTCCACCCCGCCATGTTCTGGCTCAGCTTTGTGCTGGGCGGCGGACCGTGGACGCGGATCCTGCATCCCTTCATCGGATTGGTGATGTTCATTTGCTTTGCGATATTGGCCCTGGGGTTCTGGCGGCACAACCTGATCGAAAAAAACGACATTGCCTGGCTGAAAGGCATACGCGACGTAGTCAACAACCGCGAAGAAAGCCTGCCGCCGGTAGGCCGCTACAACGGCGGCCAGAAATTGCTGTTCTGGATGATGATCGGTTGTATGATTGGCTTGCTGCTGTCCGGCATCGTCATCTGGCGCGCCTGGTTTTCCTGGATGTTCCCGGTACTCGTCATCCGGGCGGCGGTTGTGCTGCATGCGCTATGCGGTTTCCTGCTGATCGTCGGCATCGTCGTGCATATCTATGCCGCGCTGTGGATCAAGGGAACGGTGGGCGCCATGACGCGCGGCACCGTCAGCCGCGCCTGGGCGCGCAAGCATCACCCGGCGTGGTACCGGAAAATGACAGGCGAATGAAGGGATTACCTTGCAGCGCATTCTCGAACCGGGCGAAATTGAAGCACTTGATCACAACGCCATTCCACGCATCCGGCTGCCGGAGCGCGCCAGCGTATTCAGCAACCGCGCGCAACGCCTGAAACAGCTTGCTCCGGGAAACGCCATCGGCGAATACCTGAACCTGATGGCGGTGCTGGTGGACGCGCAGCAGCTGGCCCTCGACAAGCTGGCCGGCGAGCCGAACGACCACGCCCGGGACCAGGCCCGCATCAACCTCGCACACACGCATTTGATGCCGCTGATCCTGGCGGCAGACCAGGTGCGCAGCCCGCATTGGCAGGCCGTCCTGGACCAGCTGCTGGAACGCGTCGCAACAACCGGCGGCATCCCGGCGGCCGCGGCGCAATTGATAGCGCGCATCCAGAAAAACAGCGCGAACGAACGCGACAGCCAGGCCGAAGCCATCCTGCGCGGCAACGATGAAATCGTCGATCCGGCCACTGCGCCGTTCTACACAGCAGCCCTGCAGGTAGCGTGCTGCGACCTGGTAACCCGCTTCAGCGAACGCGACGTGCCGCTGCTCGATACGCCCGGCCTGTGCCCATGCTGCGGTTCGCTGCCGGTCGCCAGCGTGGTGCGGATGGATGGACAGTCGCAGGGCCATCGTTATTTGCAATGCAGCATGTGCGCCGCCGAATGGCATATGGTGCGCATCAAGTGCAGCCATTGCGATTCCACGAAAGGCATTGCTTACCAGGTCATAGAAGACGGCCCGACAGCCATCAAGGCAGAAACCTGCGACGAATGCCATAGCTGGCTTAAAATCTTCTACCAGGAGAAAGATCCCTATATCGAACCGCTGGCCGATGACCTTGCCAGCGTAACCCTGGACCTGCTGATGGGTGAAACTGCTTACGCACGCCGGCGCGGCAATCCCTTGCTCTGGCAATCCATGGAGAATTGAATGGCTGCAGCAACCACGCCGGCCGCGACAGGAGCAGCCCCACAGGCTTCCGCCAGCGACATTCCCTCGGTGGACCGCGTCCTGAACCTGGCAGACATCAAACCGCTGCTTGCGCTGTACGGGCGGACCCAGCTGACCGCAGCACTGCGCAAACACCTGGACAAACTGAGAGCCGATGCCCTGGCCGGCAAACTGATACCTGCAGACGTCGATGATTCACAGCTCATCGACATCCTTGAGAAACAATTGGCAGCTGCCAGCCGGCTGCACCTGCGCGCACTGTTCAACCTGACAGGCACCGTACTGCACACCAACCTCGGCCGCGCCCTGCTGCCGGACGAAGCGGTGCAGGCAGTGGTCAGTGCCCTGACCTGTCCCGGCAATCTTGAATTCGACCTGGAAACCGGCGGCCGCGGCGACCGCGACAGCCTGGTTGAAGATGTCCTGTGCGAACTGACCGGCGCCGAGGCGGCCACCGTCGTCAACAACAATGCCGCCGCGGTGCTGCTGATGCTCAACGCGCTGGCGCAGAAAAAGGAAGTGATTGTGTCGCGCGGCGAACTGGTCGAGATCGGCGGCGCATTCCGCATTCCCGACATCATGCAGCGCGCGGGCGCAAAACTGGTGGAAATCGGCAGCACCAACCGCACCCACCCTGCCGATTACGCCAATGCCATCACGGCACGCACGGCGATGCTGATGAAGGTCCATTGCAGCAATTACGCCATCAGCGGCTTCACCCGCAGCGTGGAAGTGAGCACGCTGGCGGAACTGGCGCAGCCGCACGGACTGCCGGTGACGGTCGACCTTGGCAGCGGCACCCTGGTCGACCTGACACAGTGGGGCCTGCCCGGAGAAACCACGGTACGGGAAACCATCCGCCAGGGCGCCGACCTGGTCACCTTCAGCGGCGACAAGCTGCTGGGCGGCCCGCAAGCAGGGCTGATCGTCGGCCGCGCCGACCTGATACGCCGCATCAAGAAAAACCCGCTGAAACGCGCGCTGCGCGTTGGCAAGCTCACCCTGGCTGCGCTGGAGCCCGTACTACGGCTGTATCTGGCCCCGGAATTCCTGGCGGAGCGCCTGACCACGCTACGCCTGCTTACCCGCAGCCAGACGGCGATAAAAGCGCAGTCCGAACGCCTGCTGCCCGTTCTGCAGAATGCGCTGGGAACACACTACGCCGTCACCGCCGAAGCGATGTCCAGCCAGATCGGCAGCGGCGCCCTGCCGGTAGATCAGTTGCCTAGCCATGGCCTGGTGATTCGCGCGGGCAATGCTGCCAACGGCGGCAAGCGCCATGGCCGCGCGCTCGACAAGCTGGAGAAAGCCTTGCGCCAGCTGCCGCGTCCTGTCATAGGACGGATCGCCAACGACGCGCTGTGGCTGGATTGCCGCTGCCTGGAGCAACATGACGAAGCCCTGTTCAGCTCGCAGCTGCAAGGCCTGTCGATATGATCGTCGGCACCGCCGGGCATATCGATCACGGCAAGACCACACTCATCAAGGCGCTGACCGGCGTCAACACCGACCGTCTCAAGGAAGAACAGGCGCGCGGCATTTCGATCGAACTTGGCTACGCCTACACGCCGCTGGCGAACGGCGAGGTGCTCGGGTTCATCGATGTGCCCGGCCATGAACGCCTGGTGCACACGATGGTGGCCGGCGCTTCCGGTATCGACTTCGCATTGCTGGTCATCGCCGCCGATGACGGCGTCATGCCGCAAACCCGCGAGCACCTGGAAATCCTGCAATGGCTGGGTATCGGAGCCGGTGCGGTGGCCTTGACCAAGACCGACCGGGTCGATGCGGCGCGCATTGCGGAAGTCACCAGCGAAATCCATCAATTGCTGGCATCCACCCGATTGGCGGACGCGCCGATCTTTGCCGTCGCCGCGCATCATGCGCAAGATGCCGGAACCGCGGCCCTGCAGCAGCACTTGCACGAAGCCGCGCAACGCATGCCGCCGCGCCGCGATGACGGCCTGTTCAGGCTGGCCATCGATCGCGTATTTACCCTTGCAGGACACGGTACCGTGGTGACCGGAACCGTTTTCTCCGGCCAGGTCCGGGTTGGCGACCACCTGGCGTTGATGCCGGCCGGCGATACCGTGCGTGTGCGCAGCCTGCATGTGCAAAACCGTCCCGCCGCCAGCGGCCACGCCGGCCAGCGTTGCGCGCTCAACCTGAGCGGCATCGACAAGGATGCGGTCAAGCGCGGCGACTGGGTGGCCGCTCCGTCGGCAATGACTGCGTCGACACGGATCGATGTCGAACTTCAGCTGTCGGCCCAGGCCGGCGTCACGCTGCGCAACCGTTCGCCGCTGCATGTTCACCTGGGCACCTTGCATCAGGTCGCCCAGGTCGCGCTGCTGGAGGGAAATGCGCTGGCTGCCGGCAGCCGCGGCAGGGTGCAGCTGATATTCGCATTTCCCGTCTGCGCCATTCCTGGCGATCGATTCATCGTCCGCAATGCGCAGGCAAACATGACGATAGGCGGCGGCTACGTGCTGGATCCGCTCGCCCCGGCGCGCAAACGGCGCGCGCCAGAACGCCAGGCCTGGCTCGACGCCTTGCAACAGATGCTGGACGGCGCCGGCATCAGTGCGTTGCTGCAAGCCGCATCGCCTGGAGGCATGCGTCTGTCCATGCTGATGCAGCTGAGCGGACTGCCATCCGCCGCATTGCAATTGCCCGAAGGCGCGCAATCCGTTGCGACCAATTCGCAGGAACCGGACAATTTTGTGATGCTGGCTGCACAGTGGCAGTCGCTAAGGACGCTGGCGGTCACTGCCCTCACGGATTTCCATGCGCGCTTTCCCGATGAACAGGGCGTGGACGCTGCACGCCTGCGGCGGATGGCGCTGCCGGCCCTGGACAGCGCGCTGTGGCAGGCAGTCATCGGCTCCCTCATCGGCGATGCGACGATCCAGCGCAGCGGCCCCTGGCTGCATCTGCCGCAGCATGCGGTATCGCTCTCAGACAGCGAACAGGCGCTGGCGCAACAGCTGCTGCCGACGCTGGCCGCAGGAGGATTTGACCCGCCCTGGTTGCGCGAGCTGGCGCAGGCGCACAAGATTCCCGAGGAACAGCTGCGGCAACTGCTGCGTAAATTGCTGCGCCAAGGACTGGTCTACCAGATCGAGCGCGACCTGTTTTACCACCGTGACCGTGTGCGCGAATTGGCTGCACTGGTGGCGAGCCTGGCAGCGGAGCAGAGCCCAGGCCAAGGCGCAGCGGCGGGAGTAAGCGCCGCCCGCTGGCGCGACGCTACCGGCCTGGGACGCAAGCGCGCCATCCAGATCCTGGAATTTTTTGATCGTGTGGGTTATACCCGTCGTGTGCGCGACACGCATCTGTTGCGCGACAGCGAAATCGACTGGTTCGGATGGCAAGAAAACCCTGAATCGGGATAAGATAGGGTGCCACGACAACGGAAGGCACACGTATCCGGTGATGCGGCCGGGCTTCAAACCCGGTGGGGGGCGCCAGCCGCTCCCGGGTAGGTTCGACTCCTGCTGCCTTCCGCCAACTGCCTTATATCGCCAGTCGATCAATCGCCAGCGCAACCTGTTCCACGGTCGGCGGCGCTCCAAGCTCTCCCAGGTTGATGATTTGCGGCGACCAGTTGCCTTCGGTTTTCCAGCGGGGCGAATCGCAATACAACTCGATGGTTGGACGATTGAAGGCAGCGGCAATGTGGGTCAGGCCGGTATCGACCCCGATCACCAGCGCCGCCCGCTGCGCCAGCAATACCGCTTCCATCAGCGGCAACCTGGGAAGCACCTTCGCATTGCGCATCTGGCTCGCCAGCTGCTCCGCATTGCTCTTTTCCGCATCGCTGCCCCAGGGCAGCAGCACCGGCAGCCCGCGCCTGGCAAGCGCCGCCGCAATGCTTATCCAGCTGCTGTTCGGCCACTGTTTGGCAGCGCGCGCCGTACCATGGAAAAAAACCGCATAGGGAGTTTCCGGCAGCCATGCAGGCCGCTCTGCGAGCGCCATGGCGGGCGGATGCATATTGAATTCGGCGACGCCCTCGACGCTGTAGCCAAGCGCCTTTGCCGCTACTTCCCGGGCGCGCAATACAGCATGCGTATGCAGGCCGACGCCGACGCTCCTGGTATGAAACAGGCGCGACAAAGGCTCGTAACCGGATCCTTCCGTCGCGTTCGCCAATCCGACCCGGTGGCCGTCCGGCGCAAGCCGCGCCATCCGCATGACCACGCTGGTTTTCAACAAGCCTTGCGTGTCGAACACCACATCATAGGCATCGCGTTTGAGCTCCTGCCTGAAATGCGAGATTTCCGCCCGTGTGGCGGCAGACAGCAAGCTCTTGCGCCAGCGCCGCAGGGCAATCGGAATGATGCGGCGCACGTCGGGATTCATGCGCACCAGTCCAACATAACCCTCTTCGACCACCCAGTCGATATTCGCACCGGGGTAATGGCGCCGGATATCCGACACCATCGGCATGTTGTGGACCACGTCTCCCAGCGAGGAGACGCGGACGATCAGGATATTCAAACCGGGACCATTTCGTGGAGCCGGTTAAAAGGGCAGCGCCGCATCAGGCTTGGCCGCCAGGATGACACGCTTGAATTCCGACTGGATCCGCGCCAGCGCCTGCTCCGACTCCGCTTCGAAACGCATCACGACCACCGGCGTGGTATTGGATGAACGCGCCAGGCCGAAACCGTCCGGATATTCGAC
>NZ_JBWKQR010000026.1:0-27537 GCF_059418905.1 Collimonas sp. GW821-FHT07E08
CCGTTGATCAGGGCCGAGGCGTCCTTGGCCTTCAAGTCGAACTTGACCGGGCCGACGCCGGACTTGGTGATCGCCTCGGGCGCGCTCATGCGCTGGCCCTGGTACATCACTTCGGCTTCGTCGAAACCGGCAATCGCAGCGGCCAGGTAGGACAATGGCGCGAGATCGCCGGAGGCGCCGACCGACCCCTTTTGCGGCATGACCGGATGGATGCCTGCATTCAGGAAAGCCAGCAGGCGGTCCACCACTTCCACCCGCGGCGCCGAATAGTTGCTGGCGAAGGCGTTGGCGCGCAACAGCATGGTGGCGCGGCTGACTTCTTCCGAGAACGGTTCGCCGATGCCGGCGCAGTGGGCCTTGATCAGCTGGGTCTGGAACAGTTCGATATGCTCGACCTTGATCCGGGTATCTTTCAGCAGGCCGACGCCGGTGTTGAAGCTGTACATCATGGGCGCTTCGTCGTGCATCCAGGTCGATTCGATGTAGTCGCGGCTTTCTTTCAAGGCGGCGCGGGAAGAGCCGGCCAGCGTGACCGGCAGGTGCGGCGCGCGGGCGACGTCGACCACTTGCTGCGCGGTCAGGTTGAAGCCGTCGATGGTGATGGTTTGGGACATGGAAACTCCAAATATTTCTTAAATGAGGTCGAGCGCGGAAACCGATCGAGCGTGGTAAAACTGCTCAACCGGCTTCCGGCTTTCAGGGTGGCATGGGACGCGCGCCCGGCTTACTTGGCGCCGGAGGTATACCAGGCGCCGATCAGGGCCCGCTCTTCGTCGGTGATGTGGGTCAGGTTAGCCAGCGGCATCGCCTTCAGCTGTACGGCTTGCTGGTAGACCTTGTCGGCGTGTTGCCGGATCTGGTCCGCCGTCTGCAGCATCACGCCGGCCGGCGCGGTAGCAAAACCCGGCTGGGTCGGCTGCGCTGAGTGGCAGGTGGCGCAGCGCTGGCCGATGATTTCCTGGATATGCGCCATGTCGGCGGCCGGTGCCGCCGCCGCTGTTGCCGCTGCGGGAACAGCTGCAGTGCCTGCTGCAGCGGCATCCGCCTTGGCCACAGGCGCTACCGGCTGTACCGGACGCGGCGCAATCGCCACCGCCACCGCCAGCAGCAAGGCAACCCCTGCGATCGGATAACCGAACGAAACGCGGCCGGCATGGCGCAGGTTGAAGAAGTGGCGGATCAGGGCGCCGGCGGCAATGATCGCCGCCAGTATCAGCCAGTTGTAAGGATGGCTGTAAGTCATGCCATAGTGGTTGCTGATCATGATGAACAGCACCGGCAGCGTAAAGTAGTTGTTATGCACGCTGCGCTGCTTGGCTTTCTTGCCGTAGATGGGGTCTGGCGATTTGCCGACGCGCATCGCTTCCACCAGCTTGCGCTGGCCCGGGATGATCACCATCAGCACGTTGCCCACCATCATGGTGCCGATCATGGCGCCGACATGGATGTACGCGGCACGGCCGCTCAGCAGGTGCGACAGCACATAGGCGGCGGCAACGATGAACAGGTACATGACGATGCCGAGCAAGCCGTCGCGCTTGCCCAGCGGCGAACGGCACAGCAGGTCGTACACGGTCCAGCCGACCACCAGCGTGCCGAGGCCGACGCCGATCGCCTGCCAGGTGCTGAGGTCGGCCACGTCCTTGTTGATCATCATGGCCGAGGCGTTGAAGTAATAGACGATGAACAGCATGGCGAAGCCCGACAGCCAGGTGGCGTAGGCTTCCCATTTGAACCAGTGCAGGTCTTCCGGCAGTTCGGCCGGCGCCACCAGGTATTTTTGCGGGTTGTAGAAACCGCCGCCGTGGACTGCCCACAATTCTCCCGACACGCCCTTCTTGGCCAGGTCGGAGCCGGCTTTCGGCGGCCGGATCGAATTGTCCAGCCAGACGAAATAGAACGATGCGCCGATCCAGGCGATGCCCGTGATCAGGTGCAGCCAGCGGACCAGCAGGTTGAGCCATTCGACCCCGTACGAAACTAACAATGCATCCATGTCTTCCCCAACGATTATTACTCGTTTGCCACCGCGGGCCCTGCAAACGATAGAGGTGATTGCCTCCAACACGGCCGCGAACTTTTATAAAAAAACTGTCTCAGCTCCGCTACGGCCAACATGATCGGATAAGCAAGATACCTGCCTGCCCAGCCTTCATTTTTCCCCTGCCTGCGCTCTCATGACAAAAGCGTGCCAGATTCACGCAAGATAAACGCATTGGGCTATCAAAACATTGATTCCCAGATATATTTGACATACGCATATCCATATAACAAAATGACTCGCACCATACCTATAAAAACGGAGACAACATGGCCAAGCTGCCAGACCACCTGGACATCCACCTGATACGCATCCTGTACCTGCTGCTGTGCGAAAAGAACGTCTCGCGCGTCGCCCTCAAGCTCAACCAGCCGCAGCCGTCGATCTCGGCCTCGCTGCGCAAGCTGCGCGAACTGACCGGCGATCCCTTGCTGGTGCGCGGCGCGCGCGGCATGGTGCCGACCCAGCATGGCGAAAGCCTGCTGAAACCGGCCAAGCGCATCCTGGAAGAAACCGAGCGGCTGTTCGTGCAAAAGACCGCTTTCGTGCCCCAGGCTGAAGCACGCACCTTCCATATCGCCGCCCCGGATTACATGAATACGCCGTTCTTCCTGGAAGTGGTGGCGCGCCTGCGCCGCGAATCGCCCAAGAGCCGCATCGTGATCCACGCCCTGGGGCCGGAAACCGACTACGTCCGCCTGCTGTCCGACGGCGACCTCGACCTGGTCATCGCCAACTGGGACGAGCCGCCGCCGCACCTGCACCTGTCCAAGCTGTTCGACGACCCCATCGTCTGCCTGATGCGCGCCGACAGCGCCTACGCCAAGCGCACCGCGGCGGACCGGATGACGGTGGAAGACTACCTGTCGCTGCCGCACGTGGCGCCATGGCAGGTGCTGCCCGGCTACCACGGCATCATCGACTCCTTCCTCGACAGCCAGAACCTGAACCGCAACGTGGTGGTCGAATCGGCCTACTTCGGCATGCTGCCCTACATGGTGGCGCAAACCGACCTGGTGCTGACCACCGGCCGCCAATTCGCGCTGTTCTACGAAAAGACCCTGGCGCTGAAAAGCTTCACCTTGCCGATCAAATTCCCGCCCATGCGTTTTTACCAACTATGGCATGAACGCGTGCACCAGGCGACCGAACATAAATGGCTGCGCGAACAGATCGGGATTGCCGCCAAGTCAATGTTGGCCAGGTAACCTCGCCATATATCCAAATACATAAATCAACTATCAGTCAGTATATATATCGTGGAGGGCTGGGCAAAGTAGTATCGGACAGCACAAGCCCTGTCCATGCGGCAGGAGACTTGTGAGGCTGTTGCGCACCGGTCCGGCCGGGCAGGAAATAAAAAGGCCGGATCGATGTCGCCGCAAGCACTAAAATAACTGCACCCAGGAGACACACGATGACCAGCAGCACAGATCCGGTAGATGAAAAACTCCCCGTAGGCAAACTCGCTGCGCTCGGCATGCAGCACGTGCTGGTGATGTATGCCGGCGCGATAGCGGTGCCGCTGATCATCGGCGGCGCCCTCAACCTGGCCAAAAGCGACATTGCTTTCCTGATCAGCGCCGACCTGTTCTGCTGCGGCCTGGTGACCCTGATCCAGAGCCTGGGCTTCTGGAAATTCGGCATCAAGATGCCGGTCATGATGGGCGTCACCTTCGCCGCCGTCGGGCCGATGGTGGCGATGGCCGGCAACCCGCAGCTGACGATCGTCCATATCTACGGCGCGGTGATCGCCTCCGGCATATTCTGCGTGTTTGCCGCTCCTTACATGAGCCGCCTGATGCGCTTCTTCCCGCCGGTGGTGACCGGCACCGTGATCAGCGTCATCGGCATTTCGCTGATGGGCGTCGGCATCAACTGGGCGGCCGGCGGCCAGCCGGTGATCGGCACCCTGGTCGACGGCGTCTTCACCAAGATCCCCAATCCCGACTACGGTTCGCCGACCAGCCTCGGCATCGCCCTGATCGTGCTGATCTCGATCCTGCTGATCACCAAGTACGTCAAGGGTTTTATCGCCAACATCTCGGTGCTGAGCGGCATGATCATCGGCTTCGTCATCGCCATGTCGATGGGCAAGATCAGTTTCTACGGCCTCGGCGACGCCGAATGGTTCGCCTTCATCCGGCCGTTCCATTACGGCTGGCCGAAATTCGACCTCGGCTCGATCCTCAGCATGTGCCTGGTCATGATCGTGACCATGATCGAATCGACCGGGATGTTCATTGCCCTGGGTGAAATCGTCGGCAAGGAAATCGACGACAAGACCTTGGCGCGCGGTTTGCGCGTTGATGGCCTGGGCAGCGTGATCGGCGGCATATTCAATACTTTTCCCTACACCTCGTTCTCGCAGAATGTCGGCCTGGTCGGCGTCACCGGCGTGCGCAGCCGCTATGTCTGCGCCGCGGCCGGGGTGATCCTGATGCTGTTCGGCCTGTTCCCGAAAATGGCGCACGTGGCTGCCTCGATCCCGCAGTTCGTGCTGGGCGGCGCCGGCATCGTCATGTTCGGCATGGTGGCGGCGACCGGCATCAAGATCCTGTCGAAGGTCGATTTCCAGCACAACCGCAATAACCTGTTCATCGTCGCCGTCAGCTTCGGCGCCGGCATGATCCCTATCGTGGCGCCGACCTTTTTCGACAAGATGCCGATGTTCCTGTCGACCATCCTGCACAGCGGCATCTTGCTGGCGTCCAGCATGGCGGTCTTGCTGAACCTGTTTTTCAACGGCAAGGGTTCCAGCGAAGACAGCCGCTCGCATGCGCTGGCGGCGGCGCAAAGCTCGGATCACTAAATTGTTTTTGCAGTAAATTGAAGTAATGTGGGTCCAACCCGTAATTGACATGGCAGCGATTTAACCTAGGAAGAAGCGGGCCGGACCCGCCGACGATACAAATGACAACTCTAGAACAACTGAACAACAGCGACGTAACAGCATTCACAGCGACGCTGCACGGCATCTACGAACACTCGCCGTGGATCCCCGAACGCGCTGCCGCGCAACGGCCGTTCGCCAACATCACCGCCTTGAAACTGGCGATGCAGGCAGTCGTCAGCTCGGCCGCCAGGGAAGAACAGCTGGGCCTGATCCGCGCCCACCCGGAACTGGCCGGCAAGGCAGCCATATCCGGCGAACTGACCGCCGAATCGACCGGCGAGCAAGCCAAGGCCGGCCTCAACAATTGCAGCCCGGAAGAATTCGCTACGCTGCAAAAGCTCAACGCCGACTACAACAAGAAATTCGGTTTTCCTTTCATCCTCGCGGTCAAGGGCGCCGACGGCCAAGGCCTGTCGCGCCAAGCCATCATCGCCACCTTCAGCCGGCGCCTGAAAAACCAGTTCGACGATGAACTGGGAGAGGCGCTGCGCCAGATCGGCCGCATCGCCGAAATGCGCACCAACGACCTGCTCGGCTACGTTCCGCAACTCGGCCAGAGCATCATGCAATGGGCCGAGCAGATCGGCGCCTGGAGCGACGACGAAAGCGGCCTTACCTGCGCCTACATGACCGACGCCCACCGCCGCACCGCCGCGCAGATTGCCGGCTGGATGCGCGAAGCCGGCATGCAGGCCGAGACCGATGCGGTCGGCAACGTGGTCGGCCGCTACCTGTCGGACAATCCTGCCGCCAAGACATTGATGACCGGCTCGCACTACGACACCGTGCGCAACGGCGGCAAATACGACGGCCGCGAAGGCATCCTGCTGCCGATCGCCATCGTCAAGCATTTGCATGAGCGCGGCGAAAAGCTGCCCTTCCATTTCGAGGTCGTCGCTTTCTCGGAAGAAGAAGGCGTGCGCTTCAAGAGCACTTTCCTCGGCAGCAACGCCATCATCGGCCAGTTCAACCTGGAACTGCTGAACGCGCTCGACCGCGATGGCGTCAGCATGCGCGACGCCTTGCTGCAAGCCGGGCACGATCCGGCGGCGATTCCCGCCATCGCGCGCAATCCGGCCGACTTGCTGGGTTACGTCGAAGTGCACATAGAACAAGGCCCGGTGCTGCTGCAGCGCGACCTGCCGGTCGGCATCGTCACGTCGATCGCCGGCAGCTGCCGCTACATGGTGCAGCTGAAAGGCGTCGCCAGCCATTCCGGCACCACGCCGATGTCGATGCGCAAGGACGCCGCCGCCGCCGCCGCTGAAATCCTGCTGTATGTGGAACAGCGCTGCGCCCAGGACCAGCAGGCATCGCTGGTGGGCACCGTCGGCCAGCTGCAGGTGCCTAACGGCTCCACCAACGTGATTCCCGGCGCCTGCGTGTTCTCGCTGGATATCCGCGCCGCCGACGACGCTATCCGCGACGCCGCGGTAGAAGACGTGCTGCGCCATATCGAGACGGTCTGCGAACGGCGCTGCATCGAAGCCAATGTCGAAAAGATGGTGTCGGCGCCGGCCGCGCCTTGCGCCCCATGGCTGATGGAGCAGCTGTCCGCCGCCGCCGGACGGGCCGGGGTACAGCCGTTCAAGCTCGCTTCCGGCGCCGGCCATGACGCCATGACCATCGCAAAAATCACCGACGTCGCCATGCTGTTTACGCGTTGCGGCAACGGCGGCATCAGCCACAATCCATTGGAAACAATGACTGCGGACGATGCCGAAGTATCGGCGCAAATCTTGCTGGATTTCCTACGCCGCTTTACACCAAAGCCTTGAACCAGCGTCTTTGGATTGAACGCAATGCCTAAAACTTTATTGATAAAAAATGCGCGTGTCGTCGTTACCATGGATGACACGCGCCGTGAAATTGCGGATGGCGCGGTCTTCATCCGCGGCAACGTGATCGAACAGGTCGGCAGCAGCGCCGACCTGCCGCAAACTGCCGACGAAATCATCGACGCCGGCAACCACGTCGTCATCCCGGGGCTGGTGAATACCCATCACCATATGTACCAAAGCCTGACGCGCGTGATTCCGGCAGCGCAGAACGGCGAACTGTTCAACTGGCTGACCAACCTGTATCCGATCTGGGCCAACCTGACGCCGGAGATGATCCAGGTCTCGACCCTGACCGCGATGGCGGAGCTGATCATGTCAGGCTGCACCACCAGCAGCGACCACCTGTACATCTACCCGAACGGCTGCAAGCTCGACCACAGCATCGAAGCGGCGCAGCAGATCGGCATGCGCTTCCATGCGGCGCGCGGCTCGATGAGCGTAGGCCAGTCGAAAGGCGGCTTGCCGCCAGACCGCGTGGTAGAAGACGAAAAAGCCATCCTGCAGGATACGCAGCGCCTGATCGAGACTTACCACGACAGCAGCCGCCACGCGATGCAGCGCATCGTGGTGGCGCCCTGCTCGCCGTTCTCCGTATCGCGCGACCTGATGCGCGAATCGGCCGCGATGGCGCGCCACCATGGCGTCTCGCTGCACACCCACCTGGCGGAGAACGTCAACGACATTGCCTACAGCCGCGAGAAATTCAACATGACGCCGGCCGAATACGCGGAAGACTGCGGCTGGGTCGGCCATGACGTCTGGCACGCCCACTGCGTCCAGCTCGACGACGACGGCATCTACATGTTCGCCCGCACCGGCACCGGCATCGCCCACTGCCCGTGCTCCAACATGCGGCTCGCTTCCGGCATCGCGCCGATCCGCAAGATGGTCGACGCCGGCGTGGCGGTCGGCATCGGCGTCGACGGCTCGGCTTCCAACGACGGCGCCCACATGCTGGGCGAGGTGCGGCAGGCGATGCTGCTGCAGCGGGTCGGTTTCGGCCCGGACGCCATGACCGCGCGCCAGGCGCTGGAACTGGCGACGCTGGGCGGAGCCAAGGTGCTCAACCGCGACGATATCGGCGCCTTGAAACCGGGCATGTCGGCCGACCTGGTGCTGTTCGACCTGAACAAGGTCGGGTTCGCCGGCGGCTGGCACGATCCGGTGGCGGCGCTGGTATTCTGCACGCCGGCCGATGTCGCTTACAGCGTCATCAACGGCCGGGTAGTGGTGCGCAACGGCCAGTTCACCACGGTCGACCTCGGCAATGTGCTTGAGCGCCACAACAGGCTGGCGTTGTCGCTGGCCGAAGCCGCGCGCTGATACGCATTTCCGGGAACACAAAAAAAATGGCCGCCGGCGAAATGCAGGCGGCCATTTTTTATCGGGGCAGCTGGTCAGGCGCCGACCAGGCCCTGGCCGCAGACGCGGATGGTTTCACCGCTGATGCCGCTGGCTCCCGGGGTGCACAGGAAAGTCACCAGCTCCGCCACATCGCGCGGCTGGCCGCCCTGCTTCACGGAGTTCAGGCGGCGGCCGATTTCGCGCGCCATGAATGGCATGCCTTGCGTCATCGCGGTTTCGATAAAACCGGGGGCAACGGCGTTGATGCAGATGCCGCGGGCGGCAAGCAGCGGCGCCTGCGCAGCGACGTAGCCGACCAGGGCCGCTTTCGTCAGCGCATAGTTGGTCTGGCCGAAATTGCCCGATACGCCGCTGATGGACGACAGGTAGACCAGCCTGGCCTCGTCGCGCAGGATATTTTCCGCCAGCAGCACCTGGTCGATCGCCATCACCGCGGATAAATTGATGTCCACTACCTGGTCCCAGGATTTTTCCTGCATGTTGGCGAGCGTCTTGTCGCGCGTGATGCCGGCGTTATGCACCAGGATGTTCAGGCGGCCAAACCGCTCTTTGATGAAATCGGCCAGTTGCCGCGGCGCCTCGCGGCCGGTTATGTCCAGCAGCAGCGGTATCGCGCCGATCTCGCGGCAGGTCCGGTGCAAGGTCTCGCTTGCCGCCGGGACATCCAGGCAGATCACTTGCACCGCTTCCTGCGCCAGCCGCTGCGCGGTAGCCCGGCCGATGCCGCGCGCGCTCCCGGTCACCAGCGCCACTTTGGCTTTGAGCGCGCCGTGCTGCGCCAGCGACGCCGGCGCAGCCACCTGCGAGGTGACATGCACCGCTTGCCCGGTCACATATGTAGTCTGCACGCCGCAGAAAAAATGCACCACGCCCGCGAGGCGGTCGACCGCATCTTTGGCGACATAGGCAAGGTTGACCGTGGCGCCGCGCGGCCCCAGTTCCTTGGCCAGCGAGCGGCTGAATCCTTCAATCCCGCGCGCTGCCGCCGCGGCCACAGGATCGCGGCTTTCAGCGGGCATTGCAGCGACGATCAGCACCCTGGCGTTGCGCGCTATCGCACGCATCTGCGGATGGAAAAAATCGTAGAGCGCGCGATAGTCGGACGGGCTGGCGCAGCCGGTCGCATCCATGACCAGGATGTCAGGCCTGGCGCCGGCGGTTTCCAGCGGCACGGCGCCGGCATCGCGCGCGATCTGCCACAGGCGGTCTATGGCGAAGCCGTTCTGCGACCGGCCCAGCAGGAAATTTTTCCCCGCCAGCGGCCGCTCTGCATACGGCCCTGCGCTGCGCGCCAGCTCGACCGGCGCCGGTAATCCCAGCAGCTTGACGAGGCCGGCGCCGAACCGGCTGCCGGACAATTTGATTAACAAGTCGGACATGGATACTGCTTTCTCTACTTTTCCACTATTGCGGTAACGCCTTGCCCGCCTGCCGCGCGAACGAAATCCTGTTGGCGCCGACGATGGCGCCCCGGCGCGGAGGCTGGTTATTCATGACGTCTTATTTCTCATAGGCTGGCAGGCGTTTCTGTTCATTGGCGTCAAACATCCTGTTTCTCAGTTCGGCGACAGCGTCGGCACTGGCGAGCTTACTACGTTCTGCCAGGTAAGCGGCAATCCGGCTTTTCCAGGCCGCCTCGCCCTGGTCGACTTCCGCCATGCGCGCCGCAGCTTCCGGCGACAAGGCCGCGGCCCGCATGCGATAGATGTCGTCTTCGCTGGCGCCCTGCTGCCGCATCTTGGCCGCGTTATCCTCCAGCTTGACGATTTTCAGGGGCGCTGCCCGCGCTTCCCGCAACGACGCCGGCATGGCGGCGTCCAGCGCAGCCAGCTTTTCCTGCTTCTGTGCATCGCTCAGCGATTTGTCCTGGCCGATTTCCATCCTTGCCAGTGTATCCATATCCGCGGCATCGCCGGCGCCGAACATGCCCTTGCTTTCTCCCGGGCTGAAAAAGCGGGCGCGCATTTCCTGCATTTTTTCCATGCGGCGCCGGATTGCGGCCAGGCCGTTGCCGCCCAGCTGCGGATCCTTGTCCAGCGCCACCAGTGCTGTCTTGTATTCAATGTAATTGCCCAGCAGGCGCTTGGCTTCGCTGGCGGCGTTCGGCGCCAGGCGCCGCTCGAGCTCCTGTTCGATCTCCTTGCGGATGGCGTCCAGCGGTTTCTCGCCGACCGCGCTGAGGTAATAGTCGAACAAGTCCACCAGCTGCGCGTCGGCCACCAGCACGTCGCCGGCGGCAACCTTGATGTCGCCGTCGGGGCGGGTTCCTTGCAGCGATTTCACGAATGGGAACAGGTCGGCTTGCACGGCGGCTGTTGGCGCAGGCGGTTCCTCATGCGTCATCAGCAGCGGGACGGCAATGGCGGCGGCCAAAGCCACCGCCCCGATCCAGACAAATGGATGCCGGATTTGCATGCCTACAGTCCCAAGCCTTTCAGGCGGTTGGCCTGCTGGCGATAGACCGTCTTCGGATTGGTTTCAAAGATATTCACCAGCCCCAGCACCTGGTTCACTTCGTCCAGGTGGTTCATGCCGTAGTTGTCGCGGATCACGCGCCCCAGATGGCTGCCGCAGCTGCTCACCAGGCCGTCGCTCTTGGCGCCGCCATATGCCAGCGAAAGCAGGCCCATGCTGCCGTCGCTCGGATCGAGCACGTTGGTCAAAGGCTGGCCGCCGCTCCACGAAAAATAATACACGCCGCCGACCTGGTAATCGCCTTCGCCGCAAGCGGTCGCAGGCACGCCCTCAGGATGCGCCAGGTTGAATTTGGCCATGCCTGCCGTGGTGAGCGAATCCAGCGCCGCTACCGAGTTCTGCGGATTGCCGCCGCCCGACAGCACATCGATCAGCGTGGTGAAGCCGTTGACCACCGAGCCCAGCACCGCCTGGCTGAAAGAACCCGGAGCTACCACGCCGCGGACGATGTCAGCCACTGCCGCTCCTTTGTTCGGGCCGGCCACGCTGGACACCGACGCCACCAGCTGCGGCGCCACCGAAGCGACGTAGCGGATGGTTGGTCCGCCATGGCTGTGTCCGATCAGGTTGACCTTGGCGGCGCCGGTAGCCGCCAGCACCTGCTTGACATAAGTCAGCAGCTGTTCGCCGCGCACTTCCGTGCTGTTGGCAGCCGATACTTCCGCCACATAGACCTGGGCGCCGTCAGCGCTCAGCGCTTCAGGAATCCCGTAAAAATATTCGACTGGACCGATCTTGTCGAAACCGAACAAGCCGTGCACCAGGATGATCGGATATTTGGTCTGGGTGTAGCCGGTAGCGGCCCACGACGGCGCCGGCAGGACGGCCATGGCGACCAGGGCGGCGCCAAGCCATTGCAAGAATTGCTTTTTCATTTTATGCATCTCCGAAAATTTTATGAAATCGTTACGAGTGAAACCACGTTCTGGATTACCTGATGGATTTCTCCTTTCTGTTGCCAGCATCCTCGGTTTCCTGCCACTTCAACGAAGCGCCGCTCTGCGGCGGCGTCCCATTTTTCCTGCTGAAAATATCAATCCGGCATCGTAGGCCGTTGCGTGCCTGAAGCACTCTAACATAGGCAACCCTATTTAAACATAGGGTTGCCTATTTTTATTGCGCCGCGCCTGCCAGGCAGATGCGGGACGGCCGCAGATTGCCGTCCGGCCGGCGATTATTCGCAAGAAGCATGCACTATAATGAACGGCCGTCGACCGCCAAGCGCGGGCGCCCGGCTTGTAAAACATGCTGTATCAGGGGAGAAACTGGAGTGCCGTCCGAGGAAACAATGCCTGAATCGCCGCGCCGCGCGAAAACAAAAAAAATCCTGTCCCCGGATGACTGGATCGATGCGGCAACCGACCTGCTGATCAGCAAAAGCATCGACGCCGTGCGGGTTGAATCGCTGGCGCGGGAGCTGGGAATCACCGTGGGAAGTTTCTACTACCACTTCAAGGACAGGAACGACCTGCTGTCCAAGCTGCTGAAGAGGTGGCACGAAAGAACCACGACGCAGGTGCTGCGCACATTCGAGGGCCGCGTATTTTCTGCGGAGGAAGTCCTGGACGAAGTGCTGGCCCTGCCCTTCCACGGCCTCACGGCGCGCCGCGCCGCCATGATCGAATTCGCCATCCGCGCCTGGTCGCGGCGCGACGACATGGCGCGGCAGGCGGTGCGCGAGGTCGACCAGCAGCGGCTGGCCTACTACACCCAGGGATTCCTGGACATGGGCTTCGGCAAGACCGAAGCAAACAACCGGGCATTTACCCTGTACAGCTTCCAGCTGGCGCAGTCGTTGCTGTGGGACCTGAACGACGACAAGGCCCGCAAAAAACAGCTGAACTTCACCAAAGAACTGCTGCTGGCCCCGCGCCAGAAATAACTGGCGGCCTGCTCCGTTGCCGGCTCGCGCAATCCCGTCCCGTAAATAAAAAAGCCATGCATCGGCATGGCTTTTTCATTTCACAGGCAATCAGTTTACTGCGGCCAAATCTCCGCCAGGCGCAGCAGGTTGGTGCTGCCCGACTCGCCGAACGGCATGCCGGCGGTGATGGCGATCTGGTCACCGGCCTTGGCGAAGCCTTCCTTGACTGCAGTCTGGCAGGCCGCAGTCACCATTTCGCTCTCGTTGTGCACCTGGTCGCTGATGGTCGAATGCACGCCCCACACCAACGCCAGCCGGCGCGCGGTCGACAGCTTGGGCGTGATGCTCAGGATCGGCGCCATCGGCCGCTCGCGCGCCGCGCGCAAGCTGGTGTGCCCCGAATTGGTATAGGTCACGGTGGCTTTGGCGCCGATGATGCGGGTAACATCGCGCAAGGCCGCGCAGATGGCGTCGCCGCGGGTCGGCAACGGCGATTCGTGCTGCGCGTCCAGCATGTTCTGGTACAACGGGTCGCGCTCGACTTCGGTGATGATGCGGTCCATCATCGCCACCGCCGGCAGCGGATAGGCGCCGCTGGCCGATTCGGCCGACAGCATCACCGCATCGGCGCCGTCGTAGATGGCGCTGGCGACGTCCGAGGTTTCGGCGCGGGTCGGCACCGGCGAGGTGATCATCGATTCCAGCATCTGGGTGGCGATCACGATCGGCTTGCCGTGCTGGCGGCAGACGCGCAGGATGCGTTTCTGCACGCCAGGCACGCGCTCCGGCGGCAGTTCCACGCCAAGGTCGCCGCGCGCTACCATGATGGCGTCGGACACCTGGACAATCGCATCGAGCTGGTCCAGCGCCGCCGGTTTTTCCAGTTTCGACAAGATGCTGGCGCGGTCGCCGATCAGGGCGCGCGCTTCCAGCACGTCTTCCGGCCGCTGCACGAAAGACAGCGCAATCCAGTCGACGCCCAGTTCCAGTGCGAATTTCAGGTCACGCTTGTCTTTCTCGGTCAGCGCCGGAATCGGCAACACCGCGTCCGGCACATTGACGCCCTTGCGGTCCGACAAGGCGCCGCTGTTGACCACCAGGGTGCGGATGGACTGGCCGTCGCATTGCAAAACCTGCAGCCGCACCTTGCCGTCGTCCAGCAGCAGGGACTGGCCGCCGGCAATCACCTCGAACAGCTCGGGATGCGGCAGGCAGACGCGCTGGCTGCTGCCGGGCGCAGTGTCGCGGTCGAGCGTGAATTCCTGGCCGGCCTGCAGCGTTATCTTGCCGTCGGCAAAGGTGCCGATGCGCAGCTTCGGTCCTTGCAGGTCGGCCAGGATGGCGATCGGGCGGCCGACGGTTTTCTCGACAGCGCGCACGATGTCGTAACGCTCCTGGTGATCGGCGTGGCTGCCGTGGCTGAAGTTGAAGCGGAAGACATCGGCGCCGGCTTCGAACAACGCCTGGATGGTGTTCTGGTCCGCGCTGGCGGGACCGAGCGTGGCGACGATTTTTGCTTTACGTTGGCGGCGCATGATGAACTTTCTGTAGAAGATCGACCGGTTGAATGGCAGGAATGCCTGCGCCGGCCGAGAACCTTGGCTGACGCAGTTTTTCATGATTGGAAAAGTCAGGTCCGGCGCAATCAGAGGATCAGGATGGCGCGGAAATCATTGACGTTGGTGCGCGTCGGCCCGCTGACGACCAGGTCGCCCAGTGCGCTGAAAAAGCCATAGCCGTCGTTGTTGTCGAGCATGGCGCGCGGACGCAGTCCCAGCTCCGCCGCCTTGCGCATGGAATCCGGCTGGTAGATGGCGCCGGCGTTGTCTTCGGAGCCGTCGATGCCGTCGGTGTCGCAGGCGATCGCGTGGATATCGGGGAACCCGTCCAGCGCCGTCGCCAGGCTCAGCAGGAATTCAGCATTGCGGCCGCCGCGGCCCTTGCCGCGCACGGTCACTGTGGTTTCACCGCCGGAGATGACCACGCACGGCTTGCTGAAAGGCTGCCCGCGCCGTGCGATCTGGCGCGCCAATGCTGCGTGCGCCAGGCCGATATCGCGCGCTTCGCCTTCCATTTCATCGGACAGGATATACGGCGTCAATCCGGCCGCGGCAACGATAGCCGCCGCGGCTTCCAGGGCGTCTTGCGCGGTAGCGATCACATAATGCTGGTTGCGCTCCAGGCGCGGATCGCCGGGCTTGGCGGTTTCGCCGGCGCCGGATTCGAGGTGCCTGAGTATCGCTTCGGGTGTTTCGATATTGTATTTGCGCAGCACCGCCAGGGCGTCGGCGCAAGTGGTCGGGTCGGCCAGGGTCGGACCGCTGGCGATGATGCCGGGATCGTCGCCCGGGATGTCGGAAATCATCAGCGTCACTACCCGCGCCGGAGCGCAAGCCAGCGCCAGCCGGCCGCCCTTGATGGCGGACAGGTGCTTGCGCACGCAGTTCATTTCAAAAATATTGGCGCCGCTTCGCAGCAAGGCTTTGTTGATCGCTTGCTTCTGCTCCAGCGAAATGCCCGCCGCCGGCAACGCCAGCAAGGCCGAGCCGCCGCCGGAGATCAGGCACAGCACCAGGTCGTCGGCGGTCAAGCCCTGCACCAGCTCCAGCATGCGCGCTGCCGCCTTGCGGCCGGCTTCATCCGGCACCGGGTGGGATGCTTCCACTACTTCGATCCGCTTGCAGTCGGCGCCGTGGGCGTACCGCGTCACGACCAGGCCGGAGATTTCACCCTGCCAATGGTCTTCCACCGCCTTGGCCATCGCCGCCGCGCCTTTGCCGGCGCCGATCACCAGGGTACGGCCGTTGCCGCTTGGCGCCGGAATCCTGGCCAGGTATTCCGGCAGGCATCTGGCGGCGCTGACGGCGTCGACCGCGGCCTGGTACATGTCGAGGAGAAGTTGGCGAGGTTTGATGCTGTCCGCGGTAGTCATGCTGTTGTACCTTGATCTATGAAGCGAGTGTCTCTGGAAATTCTTGTATTTGTTCTAGGTGCGGCTTTTTAAAACGATAACAGATATTGCGGGCCGAAGTGCGGCGTACCCCGGCCCGCCATGTTGCTCAAGATGCCATGCCTCGGGCAGATATCTTATGCCTTGGCGATTTCATGGTTGGACATGATTTCGATCGCGCGGCACAGCGCCGAGTGGTCGAGGCCGCTCAAGCCGTTGGCTGCGCAGGAATTCATCAGCTCTTGCGCCACTGCGGTGTTCGGCAGCGACACGCCCAGCGCCTTGGCGCCTTGCAGGGCCAGGTTCAGGTCCTTCTGGTGCAGTTCGATGCGGAAGCCTGGATTGAACGTCCGCTTGACCATGCGCTCGCCATGCACCTCCAGGATGCGTGATGCAGCGAACCCGCCCATCAGCGCCTGCCGTACGCGCGCCGGGTCGGCGCCTGCCTTGGAAGCGAACAGCAAGGCTTCCGCCACCGCCTGGATGTTCAGCGCGACGATGATCTGGTTGGCAACCTTGGTAGTCTGGCCGTCGCCGTTGCCGCCGACCAGGGTGATGTTTTTGCCCATCAGTTCGAACAGAGGCTTGGCGTCATTGAAGGCGCCTTCGGAACCGCCGACCATGATGGTCAGCGATGCTGCCTTGGCGCCGACTTCACCGCCGGACACCGGCGCGTCCAGGTATTCGCAGCCGAGCGCGTTGATCTTCTTGGCGAAGCCCTTGGTGGCGATTGGCGAAATCGAGCTCATGTCGATCACGGTCTTGCCGGCGGTCAGGCCTTCGGCCACGCCCTTTTCCGCGAACAGCACGGCTTCCACATGCGGTGTGTCCGGCACCATGATGATGACGACGTCGGCGCGCTTGGCGACTTCAGCACCCGAAGTGCAGACCGTGGCGCCGCCGTCGATCAGCGCTGCCGGCGGATTTTTCTGGTCGTGCAGGTACAGTTTGTGGCCGCCGCGCTGCAGGTTTTCCGCCATTGGCGCGCCCATGATGCCGAGTCCGATAAAGCCGATTTTTGCCATGATATTTCTCCGTAATTTAAAAATGCCTGCTGCTGCCAGAGGCCGTGCTTAGAGACCGTGCGCAGCGCGCCAGCCCAAGCCTTCGACGGTGCCTGCCTTCGGCTTGTATTCGCAGCCGATCCAGCCGTCGTAGCCGATCTCGTCGAGGAACTTGAACAGATAGTGATAATTGATTTCGCCGGTGCCCGGTTCGAACCGGCCCGGATTGTCCGCCAGCTGCACATGCTTGATCTGCGCCAGGTTGGCCTTGATGGTGCCGGCCAGTTCGCCTTCCATGCGCTGCATGTGATAGATGTCGTACTGCACGAACAGGTTGCCGGATCCGGTCGCCTTGATCAGTTCCAGCGCCTGCCGGGTGCCGGTCAGGAAGAAACCCGGGATGTCGAAGCTGTTGATCGGCTCGATCAGCAAGCGGATGCCTGCAGCCTGCAATTTGTCGGCAGCGAATTTCAGGTTGCTGACCACGGTGGCGCGCGCCAGTTCGGGGCTGACGCCGGCCGGCACGATGCCGACCAGGCAGTTCAGCTGCTTGACACCAAGCACCTTGGCGTAACGGATCGCGTCGTCAACGCCTTGCTGGAATTCGCTGACCCGGTCCGGATGGCAGGCGATGCCGCGCTCGCCTGCTTCCCAGTTGCCCGCAGGCAGGTTGTGCAGCACCAGCTCAAGACCGTTGGTGGCCAGCTTGTCGGCGATCTGTTCGGCCCGGAATGCATACGGGAACAGGAATTCCACACCCTTGAATCCTGCCTTGGCTGCCGCATCGAAGCGCTCCATGAAGGGCAGCTCGGTGAACAGCATGGTCAGGTTGGCGGCTAGTTTTGTCATGTCGTTTCTCCTGAAAAAATCAGTCCAGCAAGGACACCGAAGTCGGCGCGTGGCTGCGGTGTGTCGCCAGTTCCTCGAACTCGTTGATGTTGTCGATCTCGGTGCCCATCGAAACGTTGGTGACGCGTTCCAGGATGATTTCCACCACGACCGGCACGCGGAATTCCTTCATCCAGCGCTTGGCCTGCGCAAACGCATCCTGGATGGCGTTCGGGTCGGTGACGCGGATCGCCTTGCAGCCCAAGCCTTCCACGACTGCGATGTGGTCGACGCCATAACCGTTGAGTTCCGGCGCATTGATGTTTTCAAACGCCAGCTGCACGCAATAGTCCATCTCGAAACCGCGCTGCGCCTGGCGGATCAGGCCGAGGTAGGAATTGTTCACCACCACGTGCAGGTAAGGCAGGTTGAACTGGGCGCCAACCGCCAGTTCTTCGATCATGAACTGGAAGTCGTAGTCGCCCGAAATCGCCACCACCTCGCGCTTCGGATCCGCCACGCAGACACCCAGCGCCGCCGGGATGGTCCAGCCCAGCGGTCCGGCCTGGCCGCAGTTGATCCAGTGACGGGCGTGATACACATGCAGGAACTGCGCGGCGGCGATCTGCGACAAGCCGATGGTGCTGACGTAGCAGGTATCGCGGCCGAAAGCGCGGTTCATTTCTTCGTACACGCGCTGCGGCTTGACCGGCACGTTGTCGAAATGGGTGCGGCGCTGCATGGTGCGCTTGCGTTCCTGGCACTCGCCCAGCCAGGCCGAACGGTCAGGCAGCTTGCCCGCTGCTTTCAATTCTTTTGCGACTTCGACAAACAGGGTCAGCGCAGCCTTCGCATCGGAAACGATGCCGTAGTCCGGACCGAACACGCGGCCGATCTGGGTCGGCTCGATGTCGACGTGGACGAACTTGCGGCCCTTGGTGAAGACTTCGATCGAACCGGTATGGCGGTTGGCCCAGCGGTTGCCGATGCCGAGCACGAAATCGGACGCCAGCATGGTGGCGTTGCCGTAGCGGTGGCTGGTCTGCAAACCGACCATGCCCGCCATTTGCGGATGGTCGTCGGGAATCGCGCCCCAGGCCATCAAGGTCGGGATCACAGGCACGCCGGTCAGTTCAGCGAATTCGACCGCGAGGTCCGCCGCATCGGCATTGATCACGCCGCCGCCGATAGTCAGCAGCGGCCGCTGGGCCTCGTTCAGCATGGTCAAGGCTTTTTCGATCTGCGCCCGCGACGCCTTCGGCTTGTACACCGACAACGGTTCGTAGGTGTCCGGATCGAATTCGATTTCCGCCATTTGCACATCGAACGGCATGTCGATCAGGACCGGGCCTGGACGGCCGGAACGCATGATGTGGAAAGCCTGCTGGAAGACACGCGGCAGCAAGGCCGGTTCGCGCACGGTGACCGCCCATTTGGTGACCGGCTTGGCGATCGACTCGATATCGACTGCCTGGAAATCCTCCTTGTACAGGCGAGCGCGCGGCGCCTGGCCGGTAATGCACAAGATCGGGATCGAATCGGCCTGAGCCGAATACAGGCCGGTGATCATGTCGGTGCCGGCCGGGCCGGAAGTGCCGATGCAGATGCCGATATTGCCCGGATTGGCGCGGGTGTAGCCCTCCGCCATGTGGGAAGCGCCTTCAACGTGGCGCGCCAGCGTGTGCTGGATGCCGCCATGCCGTTTCATCGCCGAGTAGAACGGGTTGATCGCCGCGCCAGGCACGCCAAAGGCTTGCGAACAGCCTTCTTTCGCCAATACGTGCATTACTGCGTCCACTGCCTTCATCTTTGCCATGTTGCCTCCGGATTGCTATATGTGAATTATTGCCAATGAGTCATTGCCACTGCCTGCGGCGCGTCCTTGCCCTGCTTCGCTTTCCGCGCCGAGCGCTGCGGATCGCGGGATGGACTGAAGACTGCCGAGTGGATGAAGCACATGCTATAACCAAACATATTGTTTGATAAGAACACAAACAATCGCTTTATTCGATACACCAAGTATGGAATACTAGAAAAAAAACCAGATATGGAAGAGACATGGACAAACTCAAGCAGATTGAAGCTTTCGTCAGCGTGGTCGAGAAAGGCAGCCTGGCGAGCGCGGCGCTGGAGCAGAACATCACGCCGGTGATGCTGGGCCGGCGCATCGACGCCCTGGAGAAACGGCTGGGCACCAAGCTGATGCACCGCACTACCCGCCACCTGACACTGACCGAGCAAGGCACGGTGTTCCTCGACCATTGCCGCAAGCTGCTGACCGAGCTGGATATCGCCGAGAAGATCATCTCGGAGGGCCGGCACAAGGCTACCGGCCACCTGGTGGTGTCGGCGCCGGCGGCATTCGGCCGCAAGCATGTGGCGCCGCATGCGCCGGCTTTCATCGCCACCAATCCGGAAGTGCAGATCTCCTTCAACCTGACCGACCGCGTGGTCGACCTGGTGCGCGAGGGCTACGACATCAGCATCCGCATCGGCGGCACCATCGATCCGAATTTCGTCGCGGTCAAGCTGGCCAGCAACCGCCGCGTGGTATGCGGCACGCCGGAATACTTTCATCGCAACGGCATTCCCAAGACGCTGGAAGACATCGCCGACCATAACTGCCTGTCGTTCAACCTGCAGGGCGGCCAGCAGCGCGGCTGGTATTTCCAGCAGGGCGGCAAGCCGGTGATCATCAAGACGGCCGGCAACCTCGACTGCAATGACGGCGAACTGCTGCACCGCTGGGTCAGCGAAGGGCTGGGACTGGGCTGGCGTTCGACCTGGGAGATCGAATCGCAGCTGGCCTCGGGCGAACTGCTGACGGTGCTGGACGAGTTTGCGCTGCCGCACTACGACATCATGGCGGTCTATCCGCAGCAGCGCCACCTGCCGGCCAAGGTGCGCTTCTTCATCGATCGCCTGAAATCGATTTATGCGCAGCCGGACTACTGGAGCAAGGGTTGAAAGTTAGTGCCGGAAAACAAGGCTGATTGCAGAAATGTAAGTTCCGTAACAATCTCGCCTTGCCTGTGCGAAGCAGTCAACCGAGCCGATCGCTATATCGTTTTAGTGTAGTCAACCGCACATATGCAACTACTGCGAAGTACTACACTGAATTCACCAACCAACACAATGAGGCAGCTATGACAATCCGCAAAACAACTCAACAAGCCATGCTGGCAGCAGCCATCGGGGGCACGCTCCTGCTCGGCGGCTGTGCGGCGCCTTATGGCGGACAAGGTTACGGCAGCCAAGGCTACGGCAACCAGGGTTACAGCAATCCGCCGCCGCAAACCTACCCTTCTTATCAGCAAAACCAGGGCTACCAGCAAAACTACCGGGACAACGTGGGTGTGGTTGACGCCATCGATGTGGTCAACACCCCTAGCCAAGGCATAGGCGGCGCGGTCGTGGGCGGCGTGCTGGGCGGCGTGGTCGGCCACCAGGTCGGCCACGGCAATGGCAATACCCTGGCGACTATCGCCGGCGTAGTCGGCGGTGCGGTAGTCGGCAACCAGCTTGAAGCACGCAACAGTCCCGGCTCCACTTCCTACAATGTGCGCGTACGCATGAATAACAACGGCTATCAAACCATCAGCGTCAGCAATCCAGGCGACCTGCGGGTTGGCGACCGGGTGCGTGTCGATAACGGCCAGATTTCCCGTTACTGATAGCGTGCAGCGATTTGCTTGCGGCAGCCTGACGGCCGCTGTTCTGTTTTTCCGGGCCATGCCTGGCTAGTGGTTGGCATCCGGCGCCTGCCGGATGCAAAAAAACAAGGAGGCATCATGAACATGCAACTTAAACCGCTGTGGCTGTCGCTCTTTATCGCCGCCAACGCCTTTGCGCTGCATGCCAACGCAGCCGAGGAAAACGTGCAATACAAAGACCCGCCGCGCTGGCGGGTGGAAGACCGGACGCCGCAAGCGCGTTTTCAGACCATGAAAAAGGAAAACACCAACGCCTATGCGCAGGCCGTCAACGATTGCCGCGCGCTGCGCGGCCGCGCAGCCGGCGATTGCCGCAAGGAAGCGCGCATGAATTTCGACCGCGACATGCAACGTGCGCGCGAAATGACCAGCCGCAGATAGAACTCACCAAGCGCGATCAAGGCAGTTTCGCGCAAGCAGGGGGACCGGAAAGGCCGCATATGCGGCCTTTCCGGTTTTTGGCGCTTGCCGGGAGCGTTGCCGGGCACAGAATTGCTGCGCCCCCGCCCCCGCTTACCGCTGTGGGCGACTCTCGATCTTTCAAGTAAGAAATTGTCAACAATTGTTATTTTTATAATTTTCAGATTGCCACTTCAAGGGCCAGGCGTTAATAATGCCGCTGCAATAATCAATTGATTTTTTAGCATCTCGACACGGCCTGAAATTCGATGTTATTGCATGTTTGGTTTGCTACGCGGCCAATGCGCCGCAAGCAGCATTTTCTTAATCTTAAGGAGCAAATATGGCTATCCAGCAGTTGTCCATGAAGGAAATCGATGAAGTAAGCGGCGGTTGTTGCCTGTTCAATTGGTTCAGCAACTGTTTCAGCAATTTTTTCAAAAGCTGCCGCCCGGCGCCGTCAAAGAACTGCGGCCGTCCAACGCCACCGACTCCGCCCACGCCGCCAGCCCCAATCGTCCCCTAAACGCAATTCCTGGAAAAACACGGCAATCTTTCCTGCCGTGTTTTTTGAACGGGATCGATTCATTCCGCGATCCCGAAAATCACAATTCGTCGCTTTCCATATTTTCGATCATTGGAAATTCCCCGAGCCTGTTTTTTTCCGGCCTGGCCTGCTTGTTGCTGCGGCAGAATTTCTCGCGGTGATCTCCCATCAGGGCGCGCAACTCACGGATGCTCAGATCACTGACCTCGTGCATCCGGATCAGCAGCATTGCACCTACCGGGAAACGGCGATGGCGGATGTAACTGAGGACCGGCGGCCCGACTTCGAGCAAATACGCCAATGCCGCGTCATTTTTCAAATCAAGCTTTTCGATCAATGCATCAAGCAGATGATTCGGATCGTAAGTCGCCTGCTCGCTGAGTTTGATGCTGGTGCGCACTTCTGGGACAGTGGTGCTGTTCATTATTGGTTTTTTCCCTGCTGTAACAAAACAACTTCGGCTACGCCAGCGGAATCGAATACAGATTCCCGCTCTCGCGCCTGTTCCACATCAAGACGCCATACATCTGCCTGGCTCTTCAAAAACGAAAAGCGCATGATCGCAGTTGACAGAGGAATCCAAGAAGCGCAATGAAATAACAATGTTTAACTATTAAATACGCGACACATCCCATTCCATGCATTACCGCCCTCAACCAGGTTGTTCGGCTTCAAGGAAATCGCGATTGTTACCTCACGATTTGCTTACGCCTGGCGCACGCGTGCAATCACAATCGCCGCAATAGCGCCATGATCGTCGTGCATCTGGATTTTTTAGAGTGGTCGATTATTTTCCTGCAGGCATCGCCGGTTTGTCTTGGGCGCCATCAGCTATCGCCGCACACGCTCCAGGCGGTAGCCGCCCCCATAGACCGAGTGCAGCCGGTAGCCGTTTTCCGGCCGCAGCTGCAGCTTGCTGCGTATGCGTGAAACGTGCGTGTCGATGGTGCGGGACGGGGTATTGATATCGCGCGACCAGACCACTTCCAGAATTTGCGCGCGCGAAAGCAGGCAATCGATATTGTTGAAGAAGAATAGCGCCAGCTCGAATTCCTTTTGCGTCGCATCGATCGGCTTGCCGGCCAGCGTCAGGAGGCCGGAACGCATTTCGAATGCATAATCGCCGAATACCATATTCCGGCTTATGCCTTGGGCAGGATACGCGCGCCGCAGCATGGCCTGTACGCGCGCCGTCAATTCGCCCGGCCGGATCGGATTGACCATATAGTCATCGGCGCCGGCGGCCAGGGCTTCAACGATGTCGTCTTCACCGGAACGGCTAGTGACGAACAAGACCGGCAGCGTCCCGGAAAGCGTGTTCCGCACCCAGCGCAGCACTTCCAGCCCGCTCAGGTCCGGAACCTGCCAATCCAGGATCAGCATGTCGTAACGTTCCTTATCCAGCTGGACCAGGATCTCCCTGCCGTTCCTGAACGCGTGGCAAACGTGTCCGCAGGCGGTGAGTATTTCGCAAATTAAGCCGGCCTGGCTGGGATCATCGTCAAGGACTGCTATTTTCATATGGTTCTAGTATCTCCGCGCCTATTGTCGGTGGATTGGCAGACGCTGGAAATACGAAAAAACAAAGTATTCGACGATGATGTGTAAACAGCTGCGATCAATGATCGATAAATGTCATGCGGAAGTGTTTTCGCACCGGGTTGAATCAATCCAGAATTGGCGCCGAACTCCGCTGCGCCGCCAGCGCGCGCAGGTCACCGGCAACCTGGGCCAGCACCGGATCCCACTCGCCGTAGCGTTGTTGCCGGTATAACCTGGTCGCCGGGTACCATGGACTGTCGGTCCGGTCCAGCAGCCACAGCCAGCCAGGATTGACATCAAGCAGCACCCAGGCCGGCACGCCAAGGCTGCCAGCGAGGTGCGCCACCGAAGTGCAGACGGTGACGACCAGGTCAAGATTGCAAATCATTGCCGCGGTATCGTCGAACGAGATGAATCCAGCGCTATGGTCGACCAGTTCAAGGCCCATGTCCCTGGCCAGCGCGACTTCTTTTGGCGCTTCCAGCTGGAGATTGTAAAAATCGATTTCCGGCATCGCCCCGAATGCTTGCGCGCAAGACCGGACGTCGATCGCGCGCAGCGGATTGCGCTGATGCGTGCGGCTGCCGCTCCAGGCCAGCCCGACCCTGAGCCTGTCGTGCCGGCCGAAGCGCTGCCGCCATTGCGCCGCCTGCGCCGCATCAGCCTTCAGGTAGGGTATGTCATGGCCCAGGTCTTCCAGGGTAATGCCAAGCGCCAACGGCAGGCTGCATAGCGGCAGGTGATAGTCAAACTCAGGCAAGGACTGGATATCGTGCGGAACAATCTCCTCTGCATGCATACCCATCGTCCGGCGGAACAGGGAAACCAGTTCAGCGAAGCAGCAATAAACCAGCCGGCCCCCGCCTTGCTTTACGCGCTCGGCGATCTGCGGCAGGAACCGTACGAACTGCATGGCATCGCCGAATCCTTGTTCGCCCCAGACGAACAGCGTCTTGCCGGCCAGGTCCTGGCCCTGCCATTGCGGCTTGGCGATGCCATGCTTCAGATCGCGCATTTCCTGCGATCCAGCCCAGCGCGCTTCGTAATTGATCCAGCCTTGGCGATAGTCTCCGCGCAGCAGCTGGATCATGGCCAGCGACCAGGTGAACCCCGCATTCCCGGGAGCGCGATCGACAGCGCGTTCCGCCATCGCCTGGGCGTCGTCCCAGCATTGCAGCTCTTTCAGGACATTCGAATAAGCCTGCATCGCGACCGGATAATCGGGCGCCAGCGCACGCGCGCGTTCAGCCGCGATCAAGCTCGCATCCAGTTGCCGATATTTCAGATAGACATCGGACAGGTTGGTCCAGGCCAGCGCATTGTCGGGCGCGTCGCGAATCGCATCGTCCAGCAGCCGCTTGGCTTCGTCGTGGTTTCCTGTCTCTATGCATATCGCCGCTGTGTTGTTACGCAGCATGGGCAAAGACGGATCCAGATTGCCGGCATGGCGGTATGCATCGAGTGCAGCCGCATAGTCGCGCCGGTTGTGCAGCACCAGGCCGAGCAGGAACCAGTTCATGCCAATTTCCGGCGCCTGCTCGCAGAGATACTGCGCGACTTCCCTGGCCTGTTCAATCCGTCCCAGCGCAAGCAGGACATTGACCCACTCTTCCAGCCAGCTTGCAGCTTCCGGCTGCGCCAGGTGCGCGCGCTCGTACCATGTGCCGGCGTCCTCAGGACGGCCCAATTCTCTGCTCAGCCGAGCCAAGTCCAGCATGGCCCCTGAAAATCCAGGCGCGCTCGCCAGCACGCCTTCCAGCGACCTTGCCGCTTCGTCATGACGGCCGCGCAAGCGCAATACCCGGCTCAGGCGTAAACCTGCTTGCGGATCGCCAGGAGATATTGCCCGCCATTGCTCGATGGCCTGCGCCGCGGCGATCAGATCGCCGCACTCGAGAAATGCATCGACAAGCGCAGGAAAGGCAGCGGCATCGTTCATGAATCCGGGGAAACCGCTTATCGCAGGCCTGCAGGAGACGTTCAATGCCTACCCCGGCCGGCAATCCGCTGCGTACTCATGAAACCGCTAGATAGCCATTCCGGTTTTTTGAAAATGTGAATCAAGGCGTACCCGCCTTTGCAATATCTTCGCATTCCTGCCGATTCCAGTAAGTGCTGCGAAGCAGCTTGCCGTCGTCGTATTGCACCTGGTATTGACACATGACGATCTCGCCGCCGCGCCGGAAATGGAAAATATAGTTCCAGGTCTTCACGCCAAAAACGCCTTCGCTGAAGTGCGGCGATCCCAGTAATTCACGCACCTGGTTTTTTGTCAGGCCGGGAGCGACATTGCGCAGGTTTTCAAGCGACACGAAACTGCCTTCCCGCAGATAGGCAGAGGCAGGGTCCGGGAAACTGACGGCTTCATCTTGCGCCGATGCAGCGCAGGCGGCCGTCAACAGCGCGCCTGCGAATGCAGCTGTGCGCATGCCGCGCAGCGTGTTCGATTGTTGTTTCATTTTTTCTTCCTGCAAACGCGTTGAGCTGCTTGACGCCATGGCTTGTCCGATTTGGCGCAAGCCATGGCTTTCATCGTTACCACTGGAAGCCGGCGCCTACCACGGCTCCCGTCTTGCCGCGGCTATTCGATGTTGCGGCAGCCTTATAGACCCAGCGTCCATTTTCGGAAACTGTCGATATGCCCAGCGCCAGTCCGGTCTGCCCTTGATAAGTGCTGCCCGCCAGCGACACCATGTTCTTCCCAGGCGAGGTTGGCTGCGGCAATCCGGCAACAGCCATCGCCGCGGCAGTACCGCCGTCGGCGTCATGCCGGTTGGAGTCGACGGTATTCTGCAGGCCCTGGACGCGGCTGTCGGTGTACTGGTTCGATTGCGTCACGGCATTGCCGATTCCTGCATTCATCTGCGAGACATTGACCGCGTCGGTAGGATTGACCCCGGCAGCGACATTCGTGACGCGGCGCTCGTTGCCGGCGGAACCGACCGACATCGTGTTAGCCTCGTTCGCTACCGAATTGGCGCCCACCGCAACCGAATTGCTTGCTGCCGCCTGGGCTCCCGCGCCAACTGCGGTGGCGTTGGCCGCAGTTGCAGTAGCTGCCGCGCCCAGCGCGGTTGCGCCGGCAGCATTGGCCACCGAACCCTGGCCTGCCGCGGTCGCATTCTGGCCGGTAGCGACTGCGTTGGTGCCCACCGCCAGCGAATTGGACCCTGCTCCGCCGACGGCGCCGGCGAACACATTGCCTTCACTGGAAGCAATCGGCGACCTGGCGGCTGCAATTGCGGTGGAAGTCGAGGTCGCCAGCGCTGTCACGCCGCTGTTGATAGTGCTCAGCCCGGTTGACAGCGAAGTGATGCCGGTTGAAGTGGATGTCGACAACGATGCTACGTTGCTGTTGGCCGTGCTCAGGCCGGTTGAAGTCGAGGTCGACAGAGAAGCAATTCCGGTCGAGGTGGAGGTCGACAGCGATGTTACGTTGCTGTTGGCCGTGCTCAGGCCGGTTGAAGTGGAAGTCGACAGCGAAGCAATTCCGGTCGAGGTGGAGGTCGACAGCGATGTTACGTTGCTGTTGGCCGTGCTCAGGCCGGTTGAAGTCGAGGTCGACAGCGAAGCAATTCCGGTCGAGGTGGATGTCGACAACGATGCTACGTTGCTGTTGGCCGTGCTCAGGCCGGTCGACGTCGAAGTCGACAGCGACGCCACGCTGCTGTTGGTCGTGCTCAGGCCGGTTGAGGTCGATGACGACAAGGAGTCGACATTGCTGTTCGTCGTGCTCAAACCCGTCGAAGTCGACGTTGACAGCGACGCCACGCTGCTATTCGTTGTGCTCAGGCCGGTTGAGGTCGAAGTCGACAGCGATGTCACGCTGCTGTTGGTGGTGCTGAGACTGGTCGAAGTCGAGGTCGATAAGGAATCGACATTGCTGTTCGTTGTGCTCAAACCGGTCGAAGTCGACGTTGACAGCGACGCCACGTTGCTGTTGGTCGTGCTCAGGCCGGTCGAGGTCGAGGTAGACAGCGATGTCACACTGCTGCTGGCCGTACTGAGGCCGGTTGACATCGAAGTCGACAGGGAGTCGACATTGCTGTTGGTCGTACTCAAGCCGGTCGAA
>NZ_JBWKQR010000026.1:27635-30203 GCF_059418905.1 Collimonas sp. GW821-FHT07E08
AAGTCGACGTTGACAGCGACGCCACGCTGCTGTTGGTTGTGCTGAGACCCGTTGACGTCGAAGTCGACAGCGAATCCACGTTGCTGTTGGTCGTGCTCAAGCCGGTCGAAGTCGACGTTGACAGCGACGCCACGCTGCTGTTGGTTGTGCTGAGACCCGTTGACGTCGAAGTCGACAGCGAATCCACATTGCTGTTGGTCGTGCTCAAGCCGGTAGACGTAGACGTTGACAGCGACGCCACGCTGCTGTTGGTTGTACTCAAGCCAGTCGAAGTTGAAGTCGACAACGACGTCACGTTGCTGTTGGTCGTACTCAATCCAGTCGAAGTCGAGGTCGACAGCGATGCCACACTGCTGTTGACCGTGCTCAGGCCGGTCGATAGTGAATCGACATTGCTGCTTATCGTGCTCAATCCCGTCGAAGTCGATGTTGACAGCGATGCCACATTGCTGTTGGTGGTGCTCAAGCCGGTCGAAGTCGAGGTCGACAAGGAATCGACATTGCTGTTCGTCGTACTCAATCCCGTTGAGGTCGATGTTGACAGCGACGCCACACTGCTGTTGGTGGTGCTCAGACCGGTTGATGTCGAAGTCGACAAGGAATCGACATTGCTGTTCGTCGTGCTCAAACCGGTCGAAGTCGACGTTGACAGTGATGTCACACTGCTGTTGGCTGTGCTCAGGCCGGTTGACGTCGAAGTCGACAGCGAATCGACATTACTGTTGGTCGTGCTTAAGCCGGTCGAAGTGGACGTTGACAGCGACGCCACATTGCTATTGGTCGTGCTCAGGCCGGTTGACGCCGAAGTCGACAGCGAATCGACATTACTGTTCGTCGTGCTCAAGCCCGTCGATGTCGAGGTTGACAGCGACGCTACGCTGCTGTTGGCAGTACTGAGACCGGTCGAGGTCGAGGTAGACAGTGAACCCACATTGCTGTTCGTCGTACTCAAACCTGTTGAGGTCGATGTTGACAGTGATGCCACACTGCTGTTGGTGGTGCTCAGGCCGGTTGACGTCGAGGTCGACAAGGAATCGACATTACTGTTCGTCGTGCTCAAGCCCGTCGAAGTCGACGTTGACAGCGACGCTACACTGCTGTTGGTAGTGCTGAGACCAGTCGAGGTCGAGGTCGACAGCGAATCCACATTGCTGTTGGTCGTGCTCAAGCCGGTCGAAGTGGACGTTGACAGCGACGCCACGCTGCTGTTGGTTGTACTCAAGCCAGTCGAAGTTGAAGTCGACAACGACGTCACGTTGCTGTTGGTCGTGCTCAGGCCTGTGGAAGTCGACGTTGACAGCGACGCCACGCTACTGCCGGTTGTGCTGAGGCCAGTCGACGTCGAGGTGGAAAGCGAATCCACATTGCTGTTGGTCGTGCTAAGGCCAGTCGACGTCGAGGTAGAAAGCGATGCCACACTGCTGCCGGCCGTGCTCAAGCCGGTTGAAGTCGAGGTGGACAACGAATTGACATTGCTGTTGGTGGTGCTCAGGCCGGTCGACAGCGAACCAAGCTGCGAAGTGACCGAACCAACCGACGAAGACAGCGAAGTCAGCGCAGTATTGGTTGCGTAAAGCTGCGAGCCGTTGATGGCGTCGGTGCTGGTAGCGCTGATCTGGCCTGCAGCCACATTGGTAACTTGACGCTCCGATCCTGGCGCACCGACGCTTACCACGCTGGCAGGGTTGGCTCCGGCAAAATTGTAGGTCTGTCCGCCAATCACGGCGCTCGCGGTTGGATTCGGCGCCGAGGTGACGGAATTTGCACCCAAAGCCACGGCATTGTTGTCACCGGCGACGGCGCCGGTGCCAATGGCGACAGCGTCGGTGCCGCTGGCTATCGAATCGACGCCGGTGGAATTGGCATGGAAGTATTTGATGCCTTGGCTGTTGATGCTATCGATCGCAGCGCCAACATTATTCACCGTGCTGGTAGTGCCATTGGCGTTGTACATGGTGTAAGACGGCGCACTGATCGCGCCGGTCGCCGGATCGTAAGACGCCCCGCCACCGAGCGCAGAGGCTGTACTGTTGCCCAGGGTATTTGTATTGGTCTGTATTGTGCTGATGCCGGTCGATAACGATGTGATGCCCGTCGATGTCGAGGTCGACAGCGACGCCACGTTGCTGTTGGCGGTGCTCAGGCCGGTCGACAGCGATGTGACGCCGGTCGATGTTGAGGTCGACAGCGACGCAACGCTGCTGTTCGTTGTGCTCAAACCTGTCGAGGTCGAAGTCGACAACGAAGCCACGTTGCTGTTGGTGGTGCTCAGGCCGGTTGACAGCGATGTAATGCCGGTCGATGTCGAAGTCGACAGCGAGGCCACACTGCTATTGGTCGTGCTCAGGCCAGTCGAGGTTGAAGTCGATAACGAAGTCACGTTGCTGTTGGCGGTGCTCAGGCCGGTCGACAGCGATGTGACGCTCGTCGATGTCGAGGTCGACAGCGACGCAACGCTGCTATTCGTTGTGCTCAAACCGGTCGAGGTCGAAGTCGACAATGAAGCCACGTTGCTGTTCGTGCTGCTGAGACCGGTCGACAACGATGTGATGCCGGTCGATGTCGAAG
>NZ_JBWKQR010000026.1:30299-30752 GCF_059418905.1 Collimonas sp. GW821-FHT07E08
TTGAAGTCGACAATGAAGCCACGTTGCTGTTCGTGCTGCTGAGACCGGTCGACAACGATGTGATGCCGGTCGATGTCGAGGTTGACAGCGACGCAACGCTGCTATTCGTTGTGCTCAAACCTGTCGAGGTCGAAGTCGACAATGAAGCCACGTTGCTGTTCGTGCTACTGAGACCGGTCGACAACGATGTGATGCCGGTCGATGTCGATGTCGACAGCGACGCAACGCTGCTGTTCGTTGTGCTTAAACCTGTAGAGGTCGAAGTCGACAACGAAGCCACGTTGCTGTTGGTAGTGCTCAGCCCAGTTGACAACGACGTGATGCCGGTCGATGTTGAGGTCGACAGCGATGCAACGCTGCTATTCGTTGTACTCAAGCCGGTCGAGGTCGAAGTCGACAATGAAGCCACGTTGCTGTTCGTGCTGCTGAGACCGGTCGATAACGATGTGATGC
>NZ_JBWKQR010000026.1:30848-32356 GCF_059418905.1 Collimonas sp. GW821-FHT07E08
ATGCCGGTCGATGTCGAAGTCGACAGCGACGCCACACTGCTATTGGTCGTGCTCAGGCCAGTCGAGGTTGAAGTCGACAATGAAGTCACGTTGCTGTTGGTCGTGCTCAAGCCCGTGGAGGTTGATGTCGACAGTGATGCGGCACTGCTGTTGGCTGTGCTCAGGCCGGTTGATAGCGACGTAATGCCGGTCGATGTCGAAGTCGACAGCGACGCCACACTGCTATTGGTCGTGCTCAGGCCAGTCGAGGTTGAAGTCGACAACGAAGCCACGTTGCTGTTGGTAGTGCTCAGGCCAGTTGACAACGACGTGATGCCGGTCGATGTCGAGGTCGACAGCGACGCCACACTGCTGTTCGTCGTGCTCAAACCCGTCGAAGTCGAAGTGGACAACGAGGCCACGTTGCTGTTGGTTGTGCTCAGGCCAGTCGATGTCGAGGTAGACAGAGACGCCACGCTGCTGTTAGCTGTACTCAAGCCAGTGGAAGTCGAAGTAGACAACGAGGCCACGTTGCTGTTTGTTGTACTCAGGCCAGTCGACAACGATGTGATGCCGGTCGATGTCGAGGTAGACAGCGACGCCACGCTGCTGTTAGTCGTGCTCAGACCGGTTGAAGTCGACGTCGACAGCGATGAAATGCTGCTGTTGGCCGTGCTCAAACCGGTTGAGGTCGAAGTCGACAACGAATTGACGCTGGTAGACAGGGACGATATCCCGCTGACAGCAGTATCCAGCTTGCCAGCCACTGCATACAGCTGGCTGCCGTTGATGGCATCGGTGCTGGCCGCCGAGATCTGGCCGGCGGCGACATTGGTTACCTGGCGCTCAGCGCCCGCGGAGCCAACGCTGACGACACCCACCGGCGCATTGCCGGCGAATGTGCCGAACGTGGTGCCGCCGACGGTGGCCGAGCTGACCGGCACGGCAGCAGCTGTTGCCGAATTCGCACCCAGCGCCACAGAATTGTTCGTGGCGGCCACGGCATTGGGGCCAATGGCGACAGCATCGGCTCCGGTCGCTTTTGAATCCGCGCCGGTCGAATTGGCGTGGAAGTATTTGATACCCTGGTTATTGATGTTGTCGATCGCCGAACCGACATTATTGGCGGTGGCGGTAGTACCGTTTGCATTGTAGGTGGTATAGGACGGCGCACTGACCGTGCCGGTCGCCGAATTATAGGTAGCGCCGCCGCCCAGGCCGGCTGCAGTGCTGTTCCCCAGCGCATCCACATTGGACTTCACTGTGCTGATACCGGTCGACAAGGAAATAATCCCGGTCGAGGTTGACGTCGACAGCGACGAAACACTGCTGTTGGTCGTGCTCAGGCCAGTCGAAGTTGATGTCGACAGCGACGAAACGCTGCTGTTGGTCGTGCTCAGGCCAGTCGAAGTTGATGTCGACAGCGACGAAACGCTGCTGTTGGTCGTGCTCAGGCCAGTCGAAGTTGATGTCGACAACGAAGTCACATTGCTGTTCGTGGTGCTCAAGCCCGTCGAGGCCGAAGTCGA
>NZ_JBWKQR010000026.1:32450-40800 GCF_059418905.1 Collimonas sp. GW821-FHT07E08
GTCGACAACGAAGTCACATTGCTGTTCGTGGTGCTCAAGCCCGTCGAGGCCGAAGTCGACAGCGACGAAACGCTGCTGTTAGTCGTGCTCAGGCCAGTCGAAGTAGACGTCGACAGGCTGGCAATATTGGAGCCCACCGTGCTTGCCACCGTATACAGCTGGCTGCCGTTGATGGCATCCGTGCTGCTGGCGCCTATCAGGCCGGCGGCAACGTTCTGGATCCGGCGCTCTGAACCGCTCGCTCCTACGCTCACTACGCCGGCGGCAGAACTTGCGCCGGCAAACGTTCCAAATGTCGTGCCGCCTATCGTGGCGTTGCTGACGCTGCCGGTACCGCCGGTGGCGGATGACGCGGTTCCGGTTGTGGCCGCCCCCTGGCCTAACGCCACCGAGCCAGCCACGCTGGCGTTGGCGGCATCGCCAAGCGCAATGCCAGAGGCAGCATTGACCGCGGCGCCGCGCCCGACAGCAATGCCGGACGTCGCCGTCGAAGCAACGGTGGACTGCCCACCGATAGCGATAGCATCGGCCGCGGCAGCTGACGCGCCAGCAGTGGCATTGCTGCCTAGCGCCGTTGCGCCAGCCGCGGTCGCGCTTGCCGTGCGGCCGATGGCCGATGAGTAATCGCCGGCAGAGTTGGCTCCGGAGCCAATGGCGACGCTGCGATTTCCGCCAGCAGTGGAGCTTGTACCGAGAGCCAGGGCATTCACCGCATTGACGCCGGTCGTCGCAGCATAGCCGAATGCTGCTGAAGTCGCGCCCGAAGCAGTTGCCAACGTGCCAAATGCCGTGGAACCGCTGCCAGTAGCATTGGCGCTATTGCCGAATGCAACGGAAGGAGCCGTGGCGCCTCCCCCGGTTGCAATCGCATTCGTTCCTAAAGCCATATCATTTGCAAGCGTAGCCTTGGCATTTTGACCGATAGCTACCCCGGCAGCCCCGCCTGCGCTGGCAGAATCACCCAATGCAACGCCAAAAGAGCTGCTGACAGTAGCCGCCCGGCCGATGGCAATGCCGGAATTGCCGGCGCTCGCCACCGACGACTGGCCGCCGATGGCAATGGAGTCGCTGCCGGCTGCGCGCGCCCCCAGGGTCGCATTGCCGCCCAAAGCCGTAGCGCCTATGCCCGAAGCGATAACGTAATTGCCGCTGGCGAAACTGTTGCCGCCGAGCGCGGTCGCGTAGTTTGCCGTTGCCTGCGATGCGCTGCCCACTGCCGTGGCGAATTGGCCGGTCGCTGAAGTGGCTTGGCCAAGTGCTGTCGCAGCAGTGTTGGTGGCTTGGGCCGAAGTGCCGAATGCCGTCGAGTTCACGCCGCTGGCCGTGGTCGCCCCGCTAGTCGAATTGCCGCCGATGGCAACTGCCCCGTTCTGCGTCGCGGTCGGGCTTTGGCCTGGCGTGTTAGTGCCAGTTGGGTCCGAACCGATAGCAATAGCATTGGTGCCGGCCGTAGCATTGCCACCGCCAGCTTTATATTGCGCGTGAGCGGAATTCATTCCAGCTCCCGCCATCATGACAGCTATCACTGCGGCACCGATTGAAGATGATTTACTCCGCTTGCCGCGGCCCGCCGTATTTTCAGAGACGGCGACCCAAGCTCCTAGCGCTTCGCTATAGACAGTGCGGTAAATTCTATTCATGGTTGGCTCTATATAAAAATCGGTACGGCTTGTGGTGATGAATCAGGCAGATTGCGCAGACGACATCGGATACCTCAACAAACGGATCGATATAAATCCGGATGAGATTCTCGCGACGGCAGATTTTTTTGGAGAATACGGAGGGGATACTACAAAAAAACAATAGTTAAAATTTGACCTAGAAACGTTAATTGACAATTTATGTCTATATGTGACATTCGTTGACAATTATTGTGATTAAATAACTACATTTATTTTCTTTATGGAAAATGAAATTAGCTGCCGGAATTTCTTTATTCTCTATGGCAACAAATAAAAATCCTTATTTAAATTTCCTTAAACCAAGTTAACATTTATTTTTCAAACCCTGGAATTAAAACCATCCATATATTCCGGATACGGCCATTCTTTTATTTTTAAATAAAGAAATTAAATTGAAGGCAATCCGATAAATGTGGAATCGATTTGATTTTCGATTACCCGGTTCAGCCGCTGCGGCTGCCGAATTTTCTGCTTGCGGCTTTCAAAAAAACATCATTAGAATGGCAGCGCCAAAACAACGCTTGAATCATAAGGAACCCTCATGAAACGCATCTTCAATCTCATCCCCGGCTTGTTCCTCTGCCTGCTGGCAAGCATGTCGCATGGCGCAATCGCGCAGGAAAGCACATCAGCCGACGGACTGATCCAGAAAGGATTGAGCGTTTTGCAACAGATTGACGGCAACGCTGCGAGCGATGTCTGGGAGAACGCTGCCAGCTTCGTGAAAATGCGGATTCCCAAGGAAACCTTCATCAAGAACATGAACCAGGCGCGATCCACCATCGGTGCGGTATCCGGGCGCCGGTGGGCGTCTGTGGTGCGGATCCGCTATGACGCCGACACACAGGGCACGCCAGCCGGGCTGTATGCCAATATCGACTATGCAACCGACCTCAAGGATGGCCATACGGTTTTCGAATTGATCAGCTTCCAGCTGGATCCGAATGGGGTGTGGCGGATGACAGGATATGTTCCGCGCGAAAGGCAATAAGATAAACGCTAGAGAAAACGGGCCGCCAGCCACTTATCCGGCGCCGGCCGCAATTCCGTAATAAAACCCTTGCAGCGATAACGCTTGCGGCTTAAACCGGCCGAAGCGCTCAAACTATTCTAACCATTCGCGCAGGCAGAGAGCCTTGCCGGTTATTGCTGCAATACAATAATATCGCACATACCCGCCTATCTGATTGATCGTCAAAGTGATTGACGCATGCAGCGATTTTATGCGGCCATTTCCTTATTGGACAATTAAAAATTTCCAACCGACATCATTAATCGCTTTGAATATCAAATCCAAAAAATCTTTATTGATTAAAAATGTCAACTATTGTTAATGTTGGCATTTCCTTATTGTCAGAGCCAAGCCATATGAATAATAATATTTTTGCAATAATCAATTGATATTTTATTGTTCTAATAATTCAATGTTATTGCAAGGCAATTATCAGCATGGGACAACGAGGCCGCCATGATTGGCGGTCTTTATCAATAAAGGAAAAAATATGGCTATCCAGCAATTATCAATGAAAGAAATCGACGAAGTAAGCGGCGGCTGCGGCTTGTTCAATTTGTTCGCCGATTGCCTCTCCAGCCTGTTTGCAATTTGCGCTCCGGCCAAATCGACCGGCTGCGGCGCCACGACTCCTCCGGTAGTTGTTCCCCCGACAAACGGCGGCTCAACCTGAAATAAACTTCCCAGTTGAAAACACGGCATATCCCTGCCGTGTTTTTTTCATTTCAAAGCAATATGTCCCTATTCCGAGAACAGGCGCTTGCCGCCCAGCAGGCCAAATGGCTGGGCGACATCGTTCTGGTCCGCCCGCTTTCGTTCGCCTTCCTGACTGCCTTCGCCGTACTGCTGGCGTCGATCATCTGCGCCTTCCTGGCCTGGGGCAGCTACACCAGGCACAGCACCGTCAGCGGCCAGTTGATCCCGGATGCCGGCCTGATCAAGGTCTATGCGCCGCAGAGCGGCATCGTCATCGAACAGCACGTCAAGGAAGGCCAGCAGGTCAAGGCCGGCGCGGTGCTGTACGTGCTGTCCAGCGAGCGCCAGAGCAGCACCCTGGGTGCGACCCAGGCGGCCATCAGCAGCCAGGTTGAACAGCGCCAGGCCAGCCTGCGCGATGAAATGCAGAAGACGCGGCAGCTGCAGCAGGACGAACGTGCCGGCTTGAACAATAAAATTGCCGCCCTCGGCAATGAGCTGGCCAAGCTGGACAACCAGATCGCAGGCCAGCAGGACCGCGTCAAGCTGGCGCAGGAGACATTGCAGCGTTACCAGGGCTTGCTGCAGCAAGACTACATCTCGAAAGAACAATTCCAGCAAAAGCAGGAAGACCTGCTCGACCAGAAGAACCGCCAGCAAAGCCTGGAACGCGACCGCATCACTGTCGGCCGCGAACTGTCGGCGCAGCAAACCGAGCTGAGCGGCCTGTCCTTGAAGCAGCAGAACCAGCTGGCGCAGATTGACCGCACGCTCGCCAGCACCGGCCAGGAACTGAGCGAAAGCGAAGCCAAGCGGCGCATCGCCGTCACCGCCCCTGAAGCCGGCACCGCAACCGCGGTGATTGCCGACGCCGGCCAGTCGGTCGACGGCAACCGGCCTCTGGTCAGCATCGTGCCGGCCGGCGCCGCCTTGCGCGCCGAACTGTATGCGCCGAGCCGGGCCATCGGTTTCGTGCGTCCCGGCGACCAGGTCTTGATCCGCTATCAAGCCTATCCGTACCAGAAATTCGGCCACCAGAAGGGCGTGGTGGAATCGGTGGCGAAAACGGCGCTGCCGAACAATGAATTGAACACCATCGGCGCCCCCGCCGGCAGCAGCAACAGCGAGCCGATGTACCGCATCAGCGTCAGGCTGGCGTCGCAGCAGGTCATCGCCTACGGCAAGCAGCAGGCGCTGCAAGCCGGCATGCTGCTGGAAGCCGATGTCCGGCAAGAAAAACTCCGCCTCTACGAATGGGTGCTGGAACCCCTCTATAGCCTGACCGGCAAGCTTTGACCATGCTCAATCGACTCTCTTTCGGCCTGGCCCCGGCCTTGCCGCTGATGCTGCAGACCGAAGCAACGGAATGCGGGCTCGCCTGCCTGGGCATGGTGGCCGGCTACCACGGCTACCGCACCGACCTGGCCACGCTGCGGCGCCGCTTCCCGGTTTCGCTCAAAGGCTCGACCTTGCGCGACCTGATCGCGATCGCCGGCGAGCTGGAGCTTGCAACGCGCCCGCTCAAGCTTGATCTCGAGGACCTGGCGCAGCTCAAGCTGCCCTGCATCCTGCACTGGAACCTGAATCATTTCGTGGTGCTGCAGGAGGTCGGGCCGCGCTCGGCGACGGTCTATGATCCCGCCTTCGGCATCCGCAAGCTGCCTATGGAAGAAGTGGCCAAATCGTTTACCGGCGTGGCGCTCGAACTGTGGCCGAATCCCGGCTTCAAGCCGGCGAAAGAGAAACAGGCGGTGCGCTTGCGCGCCTTGCTGGGCCGCGTCACCGGCTTGTATCGCTCCTTCGGCCAGATCCTGCTGTTGTCGCTGGCGCTGGAAGTGTTTGCGGTAGTCAGCCCGTTCTTCCTGCAGTGGGTGATCGACAATGTGCTGGTCTCCGCCGACCGTGATTTATTGACCACCCTGGCGCTGGGCTTCGGCCTGCTGATGCTGATGCAGCAGGCGGTCAACGTCGCCCGCAGCTGGGTCCTGATGTACATGGGCACGACCCTCAATGTGCAATGGCAAGCCAATGTGCTTACCCATCTGCTGCGGCTCCCGGTGGCTTATTTTGAAAAGCGCCACCTGGGCGACGTGGTATCGCGCTTCGGTGCGGTCGGCGCCATCCAGCACACGCTGACAACCTCGTTCCTGGAAGCGATCCTGGATGGCGTGATGACCGTCGTCACGCTGGTGCTGATGTTCATCTACAGCCCGCTGCTGGCCTGGGTTGCGATCGGCGCCATGGCCTTGTATGGCCTGGGGCGCTGGGCCTGGTTTGCGCCGCTGCGCCACGCCACGGAAGAACAGATCATCCATGCCGCGAAACAGCAAACCCATTTCCTGGAAACCATACGCGGCGTCAAGACCATCAAGCTGTTCCAGCGCCAGGATGAACGCCGCGCCAGCTGGCTGAGCTTGCTGGTCGACCAGGTCAACGCCGACCTGCGCACCCAGAAACTGAACCTGCTCTACAAGTCGCTCAACGGCGTGCTGTTCGGCATTGAAAACATCCTGATCATCTGGCTCGGCGCCAGGATGGTCATGGACGGCAATTTCACGGTGGGCGTGCTGATGGCCTTCAATGCCTACAAAGGCCAGTTCGACAACCGCGTCAGCTCGCTGATCGACAAATTCGTCGAGGTCAAGATGCTGCAGCTGCAAGGCGAACGGCTGGCCGACATCGTGCTGCAGCAGCCGGAAACCACGCATGGCCGCCTCGCCGGCGAGCAGGAGACGCCGTTGACGCCGTCGCTGGAGGCGCGCGGCTTGCGCTTCCGCTACGCCGAGCAGGAGCCCTACGTGCTGGATGGCGTCTCGTTCCGGATTGCAGCCGGCGAATCGGTCGCTATCGTCGGGCCTTCCGGCGGCGGCAAGACGACATTGATCAATATCCTGCTCGGCATCCTGGCGCCGACTCAGGGCGAGGTGCTGATCGGCGGCCAGAGCGTCAGCCATGTCGGCCTGGACGCACTGCGCCGGATGATCGGCACCGTGCTGCAGGACGACGTGCTGTTCGCCGGTTCGCTGGCGGACAACATCAGCTTCTTCGATCCCCAGGCCGACCATGCCTGGATCGCGGAATGCGCCCGGCTGGCGGCGATCCACCACGATATCGCCGCCATGCCGATGGGCTACAACACGCTGGTCGGCGACATGGGCACCATCCTCTCGGGCGGCCAGAAACAGCGGGTGCTGCTGGCGCGCGCGCTTTACAAGCGGCCGCAGATCCTGTTCCTCGACGAAGCCACCAGCCATCTCGATATCGAGCGCGAGCACCTGGTCAATGCCGCCATCAAATCCATCAACATCACGCGCGTGATCGTCGCGCACCGGCCGGAAACCATCAACAGCGCCGACCGCGTGATCAAGCTGGCGGGCGGCAAGGTAATCGACGACCTGCGCTTGCCGGCGCTGATGGAAGAAACGCCGGCATGACAGCTTCGGTAAAAGACATGTTGCGTCCGAACTTATGGCCGCTGCTGGCGCTGGCGTTGCTGGCGTGCGCGCCGAGCCGCGCGGACTCGATCTGGGCCGATCCGTTGCGCACGGCGAATGCAGTGACGAACACGCCTGCCACAGCGCTCCTGGCCGGCAACAGCAGCTGCGGCTTCAGCCCGCAGCTGCCCGATCCGCTGACCCTGCTGGACGCCGTCGAGCGCGCGTTATGCCGCAATCCGCAAACCCGCCAGGCCTGGGCCAATGTCAAAGCGCAGGCGGCAGCGCTGGGCGTGAGCCGCGCCGCCTATCTGCCGACCCTGACCGCAAGCGGCAACTGGAGCAAAGCCGATAATCGCTACACGTATCCAGACTTTCCAGACAGCGATTCGTCGCTCAAAACCCACAGCAGCAATGCCAACCTGAATTTAAGCTGGGTGCTGTTCGATTTCGGCCTGCGCGCCGCCAACCTGGAAAATGCACGGCAGCTGCTGAATGCCGCCAATGCGACCCAGGACGATACGCTGCAGACGGTGTTCCTGAATACCGTGCAAAACTTTTACCAGGCCCAGGCCGCGCAAGCCATGCTGGCGGCAACCATGGATGCGGAACAGGCCGCCAAGCGCAGCTTCCAGGCCAGCGAAGCCAAGCATGCCGCCGGCGCCGGCACGCTGGCAGACAAGTTGCAGGCCCAGACTTCCTACGCCCAGGCCAGCCTGAAACGGGCGCAAGCGGCAGGCGACCTGCAAAGCGCCATCGGCGCCCTGGCCATTACCATGGGCTGGCGGCCGGACACGGCGCTGACGCTGGCCGACCTGGGCCGGCAAGCCGCCGATGCGCCGCTGCTGCAGCAAGCCGTCGGCGACCTGATCGCCGAAGCCGCACGGACCCATCCGAAAATCCTGGCGGCGCGAGCGCAACTGAAATCGGCACAGGCCCAGGTCGACGCCGCCCGCGCCGACGGCCGGCCGACGCTATCGCTGTTTGCCACCGGCGACCGCAACGACACGCCGATCACCCAGGTGTCGTCCAGGCAAACCATCACCAGCCGCAGCATCGGCTTGCAGATCAACATTCCCTTGTTCGACGGCTTCAGCCGCAAATACAAGGTGCGCGGCGCGCAAGCCCAGGCCGAGAGCAAGCAGGCCGACCTGGAGAATGTCGAACAGCAGGTGATGCTGGAAGTGTGGAAAAGCGACCAGGCCTTGCGTACCGAAGCCGAAAACCTGAACACCACCGACATTCTCTTACGCAGCGCGAAACAGTCTTTCGATGTGGCGCAGGGACGCTATAAGGCGGGAGTGGGAAATATCCTTGAGCTGCTGAAAGCGCAAAGCGACCTGGCCAGCGCCCAGCAGCAGCGCATACTGGCGCTAGCCAACTGGCAAACGGCAAGACTGCGACTGGCGGCAAGCTTGGGGCAGCTACGGATGGATGGGATTTAGCGACACTGTCCAGTCCTAAAATAGGTTGACAGGTTTTATTGCAACAGAGACGCCCGATGCACCGCATCGGGCGTTTTGTAT
>NZ_JBWKQR010000027.1:0-27613 GCF_059418905.1 Collimonas sp. GW821-FHT07E08
ATGCGCACGCCCTTGGCGAACAGGTCCTGGTAGATCTGGCTGTTGAGCAGCAGGCTGTTGCCGGTGGTGCCGGCGGCTGCGGCCTGCACGAATACGCCGGGGGCGATCCCCAGGGTGCTGCCGGCCAAGGCCTGCGCCACTTCGGCGCCATGCATGTTGCCGTTGGCGCCGCCGCTGCTGTAGACGGTCTTGCTGATGCGGCCGGCCAATTGGGGATCGCTGACATCGAAATCGGTATCGACCACGCCGACCGTGACGCCGACGCCGGTCATGCCTTGTGCGTGGGCGGCCTTGGCGTTGCTGGGGTCGAGTACGTTCAGCATGGCTGGCGTTATCGCATTGCCGCTGTTGTCGACAGGAGGCGGCAAGGTTGAAACCGGGGGAACAGCCGGAGCCGGCGGAGTGCTTGGAACCGGGGGAGTAACGGGATTCGGATTACCGCTGCCGCCTCCGCCACCTCCGCAACCCGTAATAGCTACCGAGATTGCAATAAAAACAATGAACAAGGATACCCGACGAGACAATGCTTTGCCCATGACGCCTCCCCCATATGTGCTTCAACTTCAATCCGATCAGCGATCGGCATATCGGCCTGCTGCATTCACATATTCAGTTGCGTATCCTCAGCCTCAATCTATTTTTATTTCTGTACGGCAATTTATTATGCGCTTGTCTGATGCAACATCAATCCATTTTTATTTATCCAAAGAAACTGTTTCTTTATAGATACATTTTTATTGTGACAATGAAATGCAATGGAGACGACATCAAAGCAATAAGAACAGAGGGAATTTTGTCCGTCCGCACGGGCTAGCGGCAGTTCCGGCGCCAAGACTTAGGTAGATTTCCGATACATCAACATTTTGCCGTGACGGCTACGGCTTTTGTTATTATTACTCTCTGGTAATTTTACTGAAACCCATGGGTATAAACACCGCCGGAGGCGGGCGCCCGTGCTTACAAACTACAGGGGATAGAAATGACGTTTACGGAATCGATCAAAGTCTGTTTTGCCAAATACGCCGACTTCAACGGCAGGGCTGCGCGCTCCGAATATTGGTGGTTCGCGCTTTTTATCGTCCTGGCCTCGTTCGCAACCGACGCAGTCAGCCACAAACTCAGCCTGCTCTTTTCCGTCGCCACGCTGCTGCCGTCGATTGCAGCTGCAGCACGGCGCTTGCACGATACGAACCGCAGCGGCTGGTGGCAGCTGATCGCGATCATCCCCGTCATCGGCTGGATCATCATTATCTATTTCCTGGCCCAGGAACCAAAGGAACCCAACAATTTCGGCGCGACTGCAGTCGTCCCGAATCTTCCGGAAACCTGAAACCGATACCGGCAACTACCTCGCCCGGCTCTCGAGGTAGTGCGTTAACCGCGGGAATTCCTTAGGGATTCCCGGCTCAAGCTCCCACAGGAAACCATGAAATCCGCTCTCCTCGTCATCGATGTCCAGCAAGCCCTGTTTGATGAAACACCCCGCCCGTTCGAAGCCGACGCGGTCGTGGAACGCATCAACACCTTGACCGCCAGGGCCCGCGCTGCCGGCGTTCCGGTAATCTTCATCCAGCATGAAGCCAGCGATCTCGAATACAGCTCCGCAGGCTGGCAACTCCAGCCTGGACTGCAGGTAAAGGACAGTGATGTAAAAGTGCGCAAGACGACGCCTGACTCTTTTCTCCGCACCGAACTCGAAGCACTGCTTGCTTCATGGCACACCGAACATCTCGTGATCTGCGGCTACGCTTCGCAATTCTGCATCGACACCACCACCCGCCGCGCCGCCGCCCTGGGCTATCCCGTGACGCTGGTGTCAGATGCCCACACCACCCACGACCAGCCGCATGCGACCGGACAGCAGATTCGCGCGCATGAAAACGCGACGCTGCCCAACCTCGACAGCTTCGGGCCGGAAATCAAGGCGGTAGCCACTTCCGAATTGCGTTTCGCAAGCTGACCGATCTAACAACATTGCTCTCCGGTTCCACCCGCAGCTGCAAGCGGATAAGCGCGCATGGGAGGATGGCCTTGGCCATTAGAACCTGTTAGAATGCGGCCCTGTCCCGTATCGCAGGCAATTGCTGTCGATACATGTTTTGCCCGTTTCTTCGAAACGGCAGAATTGCCCGAGTGGTGAAATCGGTAGACACAAGAGACTTAAAATCTCTCGCCGGAAACGGTGTGCCGGTTCGATTCCGGCCTCGGGCACCACGACACATTGCAACAAAACAGCCTAAAGCGCCGCAAACCAAGTAAATACATGGTTCTGTGGCGTTTTTGCATTCAAGTCAAAAATCGCAAATTACCACCAAAAACCATTAATTACTGATAGCGATTCCCTAGAATTTACATAGCTCCCCAATTTGATGGTGTAATTGCCGCCGTTTTTTGGAGAATGGAAAATATGGCATCAATCGTAAAATGTGCTGGTGATTGGCGGGTTCAAATTGCAATCAAAGGTAAACGTGAGTCGGGAACGTATCCGACTAAGGGCAAGCGAACCAGATCCACGGCTTGCTCACCAAATATGGCATGGTTCTGCCGCAGGGGATTGTCCATCTTGAGAAGATGCCGCCGTCAATGCTGACTGACGCGCACAATGCATTGCCGGGATTTCTTATTCAGTTATTCCAAACTTTGCTGGAGAATTTCCGCCATCTTGATCGCCTTGCGCAAGAGATCGAGAATGCGATTCGGCGCTGACATCTGACAAACGAAGAAAGTCGGCGACTCGAGCAGATTCTAGGAGTCGGACCACTGACGGCCACGGCATTAATTGCCACCATTGGTGAGGTAAAAATATTTCACAACGGGCGACAGTTTGCAGCGTGGCTTGGCCTTGTTCCACGACAGCATTCCTCTGGCGGCAAAGACCGATTACTCGGCATTAGCAAACGCGGCGACACTTATTTGCCTAAGCTGCTTATCCACGGCGGCCGAGCGGTCGTTCGCCCCGGAAAGCTATCGCTCTGAAACGCCACTCGTTCTTCAACCAAATCTGAAGGTCGGCCAGAACTTGTTCCGCCAAATTGCCTACCTGTGCCTGGGCATCCAGCCAGAAGAAGGCCAGTGCACCGTATATAGACTTGCGAAAATCATTATCAATTTTTGACTTGAAGTGAATATGTCATACGGCACATCTGGCACAATAAAGATTCCATCTTACCTATTGCTGGCTACGGCCTTTATTCCCTTGATGGCCAAATCCCAAAATATTTTGAGATAGAAATGTGTGACTCTCTCCGTTCATATCAATTGAGAACGCAATTAACCCATGTTTCACAGAGTATGAATAACGGAATTTTTTAGCACCCTGCATACTCTCAATAACCCAGACTTTAAAGGATTTTCCTAATACTCGAGATGTCTCTTGACTTGTCATCTCATATGAAGAACCTCTATATTCCCATTTAGACACATTAACCTTTTTCGCAATTGGAACGGCAAAATTGAATTCTGTGCTTATCACACAAACGAACTGATCGTCTGGGGCGCAAAATTCTGCGTCTATCGCTCGATCTCCACCTGCAAAAAATGCAGGTGCCTGTTGGATGGTAATCGTATGGCGCTTGCTAAATAAGTCCACGTAATCGTAAGTTTGAGAAAAAGCTGGAGTCATAGAGGCAATTTCTAAAAGTATCGTCAGAAATAAAATAATATTTTTTTTCATTCGCAACCACATTTACCCTTCCAAAAATTTTCAGCCCATTTATTGGCATCAATTTCGCCTAGCACTTTATCCGGATCACGAAACGCATCTCCCGGGCTAAAAAGATCGTTATTTTGTTTCATCGTATGTCTAAATTCGTGAGCAAAGATATTTGATTGATAGGGATCACCAGATTCGGGATTAAAAAATCCAAAATTAAATTGCGTACTGCGATTTTTGTAGTTTGTTGTTGCATAAGTGCCTCTAGCGCGTTTACTCACATTATCAATATTAGGGTCTGGATAAACGCTCCAATTATCGAACTCGGATAGCAAATTTGGACAATGTTTCTTTATGTTTTCCCGCACATTATTATTTGCATCAAATAAATCTTTATATTTTCTTTTCCATTTTATTCCATCGCCAAAAGATTGGAATTCTGGTTCAATGATGCGCGCCAAACCATTAGGGTCGACATAGGCTACTGGATTTCCTCCGACATAGCTGAAAGTATTAATCCCCCCGTCCAGCCCGATTGGATCAGACTGCACATATCGTCCTAACTGCGGATCATAATCTCGATTGATATTGTAGAAATTGTTGCTTTCTTTGTCGTACAACTGCCCTGGGAAACGCTGGTTGTAGGTAAAAATGCCCAGGCTGCTCGGGCTCTCGTCCGGCGGTTGCAGTCCAAACGGATCAGCATTATCCCAGCGCCACACCATCTGGTTGTCCGTCGCCTGCGTGATCACCCGTGGCGTGTTGATGTGATCCGCATAGACATAATAAACATTGGTTGTTGTGACCTGGTTTGTTCCTGTCCCTGTCACTGTTTGCTTCAGCACTGATACAGGTAAGTCACCCAGATAGACCGTCTCTTCGATTACCTGTTGATTGGCATCGTACTCGCCAATTAGATGGCCTTGCTCGTCATAGACATAGCTGTTGCTGCCCGTGGCGACGATACTTGCCGGCCCTTGCTTTTGCACCCTCTGCTCAATGCCATTATGGGTGTAGGTGACTGTATTTCCTGCGTTCGTTGCACTGACCATCCGTCCACGATCGCTATAGGTATAACTGATGGTGCCGTCACTGGTCAGATGGCCCGCTGCATCGTAGGTGTTGCTCTTCGCCGGTGTCGGACCAGTCGTCGCCGTCAGCTGATTGCTATTCGCTGCAACCGTATTGGTGTAGCTGCCGCTGCCAAACGTCGCTTGAATGCGATTGCCATTCTGGTCGTACTGGAAACTCTGGTTGCTGGTACTGCTACTACCCGTGACAGTGTTGAGACGATCCAGGTTGTCGTAACCGTAGCTTTGGTCGAAGTTGGCCGGCGCATTGCCGCCGGTGCCCGTTCCGCTGTGGCTACTCGCTGTAATGCGGCTGGCAGCATCGTAGCTGATCGTCCGGTTGGTACCGTTGCTCAAGGCATTGCCCAACGGGTAACTGGTTACTCTTCCATCCAGGTCTATCCCCCTGGCATAGGTGTTTGTGCTGGTACTGCTGCTATTGCCCCAGGTCCAGGCATTCACCGGACCAAAGGCTTGATAGCCGATACCCGTCAATAACGGGATGGTGCTGCCGGTGTTGGTGCCGCCACCAGTGGCATTGGTCGGGTTCAAGGTCAGGCTGTTGATTCTCCCTGCCCCATCGTAACTGTAGTTGATCCGATTGCCACTTGGGTAGGTGACGCTGGTCAATTTACCCGTCGTGCTGCCGCTGCTGCCATAGGTGTAACTGATCGTGCTGCTAGCACCTGTACTGCTCAGTGTTTGCACCTTGGTGAGCAAGCGACCGAAACCGTCATAGGCATAAGCCGTTTGTCCGGAACCGTCGATCATCCGGGTCAAATGGCCCTTGGCGTTCGGTGCACCGGTTGACCCACCATCGTATTCGAACTGTGTGGCGGTGCCGCTGGCATAGCTGGTCTGTGTCAGGCGATTCAAGGCGTCGTAGCTATACGTCGTGGTTTTACCCCTGGCGTCGGTCCGGGTCTTCAGGTTACCGGCGGCGTCATACGTTTTACTCGTACTGCCGGTATCCGGACTGGATAGCGCATTTTGGTTACCCAGGCCATCCACGGTATAGCTGGTCACCAGATTTCTCGGATCGGTGACCGTACTCAGCTGGTCCTGGCCGTCATAACTGAACTGGACGACGGGACTGGTGCCACCTGCGGCCGGGACCGGTTGTACCTGCTGGATCAGGCGTCCCAGGCTGTCGTAGCTTTGGGTAGTGATATTACCCAGGGGATCGGTGATCTTGGTCCGATTGCCCATCGCATCGTATTCATAACTCGTGGTCGTGTTCTGGACCGCCTGCGCTGACGCTGTCGTGCCATTTACGCTGCCCAGTAGCGGGCTATAGGCCAGCGTGAACAGTACAGCGCTGACCAGGGTCTTGATACCCGGTTGTTTCCCCATTAAACGCCCATTCATTGCACTGCTCCCGTGATTTGTTGTAATCGATTTAAGGCATCCACCACACGACTGGTTTGACGCGCCAAGGCGCCGCTTGGGTCTTTGACTTGTTCGTTGATCCGGTTGCCCATGTTGTCCAGGGTATAAACGATACTGTTGCCTAGGCTGTCGGCGATATTGGTCAGACGATGGGCCGGATCGTAGGTGTAGCGGACCGTCGATGTATCTGGCAGCGTGACCAGGGTCAATTGGCCGACGCCGTCGTAGCCGTATATGGTGGTTTCCACCGTACCGCCGGACGTCACCGTCTTGCCGGTCAGCCAGCCGCGTGGACTGTAGGTCAATGCCGTCGTGGCGCCATTGGTGTCGGTGATCAGCCCTACCCGGCCGTTGGCATCGTAGTTCGATAGGGTTCTGACCTGGCCGATGGCGTTGGTGATCGTGCTCAGGTTGCCCGAGTTGTCGTAGGTATGGGTGGTCTTGTCCGCAACATCGGTTCTGGGACCGGTGGCAGTCAACACCTGGCCGACGTTGTTGTAGGTGTAGCTCCAGGTACGCGCAGCCCCCACCAATGTCGGCGACAAACCTTGGCCGCCGGTCGCATCGCTGGTGGGCTGGACGATTTTTTTGAGAAGGTTGCCGTTGGCGTCGTATTGGTAGGTGGTCAGATGTAGCGGCTCGGCAATTTGCAGTGGCAAACGGTAAGTAGGATGCCATTGGGTACTGATGGCGCGTGCCTGGGCTGTGCCGTAGGCTTCGATTCGTTGCGTTTCCAGGTCGCGGGTGAGGTCGTAGGTGTAATGAGTGACGTTGCCACTGTAGTCCGTGCTGGTTTGGGGATTGCCGTTGGTGTCGTAAGTCATGGCGCGCGCGCGTGGGCAGTTGGTGCTGCCGGTGCAGGTTTCTTGTACGGTGCCGGCTTTGGCGATGCCGTTGATGACTAGCGTGCTGTAGGTGCGCGAGGCGCCGCCGGCGTCGGTGGCGATGCTAGTGGTGACTGAGGGGTAGCTGAGCGTCACGGCTTCAACGCCGCCAGCGTGCTGGCTGCTGGTCGCATTGCCATTGGCGTCATAGGTCCACGTAGCGTAGCGGTTACTGTTTTCGTCGATGATGCCAGTTAGGGCGTGCGTGAACGTTGTGTTTTCGTAGAGGTATTGGCGAGTGTGGGCGTCCGGATACATCACCGTGGAGAGGTTGTTGTTGCCGTCCGTAGTGTAGCTGTAGGTATAGCTGCCGTTGTTGGGGTCGGTGGCACCCGATAACCGACCGGCCGGGTTGTAGCTGAAGACGAGTTTGCGACCATACGCGTCGGTGACGCTGGTTAGGAGGGCTGTGTTGGAGTCGTATTGCAGGGTCTGGACGAGTCCGCCGCGGTTGGTGATCGAGAGTAATTTGCCGTTGGGGTCGTACTTTTCGGTTTCATCGTTTTCGTTGACGTAGATCCAGCCCAGCGTGTTGCCGCTGGTGTCGATTTGCTGGGTGAGCTTGGTGTTGAGTTCGCCTGCATCCGGCACCCAGATGGTGTTGATGAGGGTGAAGGTGCGGGTTTTGCTGTCGGGGCGATAGAGGGTGACGATGTTGGCTGCGCTGCTTAGTGCGACTAGCGCCCGGTCATAACTCAGGCGCCAACCGAAGTCGATTAGGATGTTGGCATAGCTGCCTGCGAGGCTGGGGGTGATGTTACCGGCTGCATTTGGGAAAAATTCCGTCCACTCTGTGCAATCGGCACCGGAACAGCCTGACATCAATGCGATTGAAGGTGATCCGGGAGCTGCGCCGAAGCTGTTGTAGACCCTTTGCAATACTAAGGGGAATGGACCTTCGCCATTGTAGTCTTGCTCTGTTTGATGCTTGTTGCCAACCAAGGGGTTGATGGGATTGCCTTCGCAGGTGGGGCAATTGCCTTTGTTTTTGTCGGCGTTTGGGACTGCGGGGTTGGTGACCCCGCATTGGTTGCCGCTTTGGGGGTAGCCTGGGGGGCAAAAGTAGTAAGCCCCGAGGCCACAGCTAGTCTGAAAGCCAAAACCTGAGTATGCCGAGCGGCAGTCTGGGGGGGTACTGCTTGCCGCCCAGGATACATTGAGGTATTGAGTGCAACTATAACTCTCCCGTCCAGTGGATATACTTGTCTTGACCGCGTTCAAACAACCGACATAACTCCAAGTAATTGGACGACAATCATAAAAAGGCCCTCCTGCCTGCTGGAACGTATTGGTTTGCTGGATTCCGGCCGCAATACACATTGCCGCAGGATTCGATCCAACATCTTTGCCCGTTGAGGATTCCCCTGGCTGCCATCTTTTTACTGGACTAGTTCCCGCACACGCACCGGTGCAGACGAGAAAAAACATTATAACGACGACAAACCACGATAATATCAAGGCCGTGCGGGCAAACGGCCTTTTTGGACGATAATGATCGGCAACATTCATCCCCGCAAAACATAACTTGTCATTCACTCTTACTTTTCCGCAATAAATATCCCAGCATGGTAGCGCCACCTTGAGCGCCGCTTAGACAGTCACTCATTGCACTGCTCCCGTGATTTGTTGCAATCGATTTAAGGTATCCACCACACGACTGGTCTGACGCGCCAAGGCGCCGCTTGGATCTTTGACCTGCTCATTGATCCGGTTGCCCATGTTGTCCAGGGTATAGGCGATGCTGTTGCCGAGGCTGTCGGCGATATTGGTCAAACGGTGGGCGGGATCGTAGGTGTAGCTGATCGTCGAGGTATCCGGCAGCGTGACTAGGGTCAACTGGCCGACGCCGTCGTAACCATAGGTGGTGGTTTCCACCGTACCGCCAGATGTCACCGTTTTGCCGGTCAGCCAGCCGCGTGGACTGTAGGTCAATGCCGTCGTGGAGCCATTGGTGTCGGTGATCAGCCCTACCCGGCCGTTGGCATCGTAGTTCGATAGGGTTCTGACCTGGCCGATGGCGTTGGTGATCGTGCTCAGGTTGCCCGAGTTGTCGTAGGTATGGGTGGTCTTGTCCGTTACATCGGTTCTCGGACCGGTTACTGTCAAAACCTGACCGACGCCGTTGTAGGTGTAGCTCCAGGTGCGGGCGGTACCTACCAATGTCGGCGACAAGCCTTGGGCCCCGGTCACATCGCTGGTGGCTTGCACCGTCTTGCTCAGCAGATTGTCGGAGGTATCGTAGACATAGGTCGTCAGCAGCTTCGGCTCGGCGATAGACAACGGCAAACGATAGGTCGCGTGCCAGGTGGTCGTGATCGTTCTGGACTGCGCTGTGCCTGAACCTTCCACCCGGCTGGTTTCCAGGTTGCGTGTCAGATCGTAACTGTATGTGGTGATGGTGCCATTGAAATCGGTGCTGGTGGCGACGTTGCCGTTGGCGTCGTAAACCAGATTACTGGCTGCAGCGCTGCAACCCGCACCACCGGGCTGCGATACACCGGTATTGCGGATGGTGTTCAGGATCGTCTGGAACGTGTACGTCCGCACACTACCCAATGGATCGGTCACCGTGCTTTGGGTATTGGGTTGAGTGTACGCAACGCTATATTTCTCGACACCACCAGCGTGCTCCGTCGAAATTGCTTTGCCTGTACTGTCGTAATTAAAGGTCGCAAAGCGACTGCCGTTCTCATCGATGATTCCGGTCAGCGCTGTCGGCAGATCTGCGCCACCCGTGTAGACGGATTCGTTATAGACATAGGTACGGGTCTTGCCGTCCGGGTAGGTCACGGTACTTAGACGATTCAGATTGTCGTAGCCGTATGCCGTGATGCCGCCTGTCGGGCCGGTCATCTGGGTAACACGGCTGCTGCTGTCGTAGACAAAATTGAGTTGATGGCCAAATGAATCGGTTACCCGGATCAGCAGCCCAGCCTGCGGCGCGATCGTGGTCGCAGTGCTGGCATCCGAATAATTCAACGTTTGAATCAAGCCCTCGCGACTGGTGATGCTGAGCAGCTTGCCTCCCGCATCATAAATTTCCAGCGATTGATCGGCTGTGACCAGGTATTGCCACCCGGTTGTGTTGCCTGTGCTGTCGATTTGACGCGTCAGCTTGTCGGTGACGTCGCCGTCTGGCTGGTAGCTGCCACCATTCAATACGAAGGTCAACTCTTTACCGTCGCCACGGGCGACGCCGGCATTGTTCGGATAGGCGGCGTTGAGCAGGATCATCCGCTCATAGTTGCTGCTCCAACGGGCGCCGTAGCGGCCATTGCGCACGCCGCTAGCGTTATAAGTGCGTTGCAACCCTAAATCAACGCTGCCAACACCGAGGTAATCCGGCTCCAACTGACGTTTATTACCCGTGCTCTGATTGATCGGATTGCCGCTCTCTTTATTGCGACGCTCTTTGCAGGATCCCGGATCCCCTAGATTTTTCTGCGCAGGAGCCTTGCTTGGATCGTAGAGGCAACTGTTTGGATTACCGGTTTCTGGTTTACAGGAAGAGTCAGCTGGAATAGGAGGAACACAAGAGGTGGAATAAACAGTAAAACTTTCTCGGTTCACCGGTTCATTATCCGGTCCATACGTAGCTGTGTAATAACATTGCAGCGTGCTTGCATCATAACCTGTACTTCTCGCGTTCAGAACGTTCGAGCCCGGTGGAGCAACATAAGTCGCTACCAAAAAATTACAAATATCAGCTGATGATCCATAGGGACCAGACGCTGCCGGACTGTACCAAGCACGACCGCTTGTGTCTCCAGCAGGACAGGCTGGCGGCGTTTGTGCGAATACTTGAGGCACGCCGCAGCTTAGCCAAACAAACAAGACCCTGCCGATAGTAATAGCGCGGCGGCATATGTGATTCATAGTGGGGTTAAAAACTAGGGCGACAACACTCGATTGTTTAGCTATGAAATGTCCGCTCACTGCACCGCTCCCGTCACTTGTTTTAATCGATTTAAACCATCTACCACACGACTGGTTTGGCGCGCCAAGGCGCCGCTTGGATCTTTGACTTGTTCGTTGATCCGGTTACCCATGTTGTCCAGGGTATAAGCGATGCTGTTGCCCAGGCTGTCTGCGATGTTGGTCAGACGATGGGCGGGATCGTAGGAGTAGCTGACCGTCGACGTATCCGGCAGCGTAACCAGGGTCAACTGGCCGACGCCGTCGTAGCTGTATATGGTGGTTTCCACTGTACCGCCAGACGTTACCGTCTTGCCGGTCAGCCAGCCGCGTGGGCTGTAGGTCAGTGCCGTCGTGGCGCCATTGGCGTCGGTGATCAGCCCTACCCGGCCGTTGGCATCGTGGTTCGACAGCATCGTGACTTGACCGACGGCATTCGTGATTGTGCTCAGGTTGCCAGAGGTGTCGTAGGTATAGGTGGTGGTATCGACCACGTCAGTTCTGGGACCGGTGGCAGTCAATACTTGACCGACGCTGTTGTAGGTATAGCTCCAGGTACGGGCTGTACCGACCAACGTTGGCGACAAACCTTGGGCGCCTGTCGCATCGCTGGTGGCTTGCACCGTCTTGCTCAGCAGATTACCGGAAGCATCGTAGGTATAGATCGTCAACAGCTTAGGCTCGGCAATCGTCAACGGCAGACGATAGGTCGCGTGCCAGGCGGTCGTGATCGTTCTGGCTTGCGCTGTGCCTGAGCCTTCCACTCGGCTGGTTTCCAGGTTACGGGTCAGGTCGTAGCTATAGGTTGTGACGATGCCGTTGAAATCCGTGCTGCTGGACACATTGTTGTTAGCGTCATACGCCATCACCGTCGACGCCGCACTGCTACCGATTCCTGCCGGTTGACTATAACCGGTACTTTTGACGACACCGAGCGCTATCTGGAAATTGTAAGTGCGGGTAGTGCCGAGCGGATCGGTGACAGTACTTGGACCGCCCGGCCAGGAATAGGACACGCCGTATTGCTGCGCACCCGCAGCCAGCTCCGTTGAAATCGCTCTGCCGCTACTGTCATACTTGATTGTGGCAAAACGGTTGCCATTCTCATCGATGATGCCGGTCAAGGCATACGGCAAATTGGCACCTGCGGTCTTGTCCTGCTCGTTGTACCAGTACTGGCGCTTCTTGCCGTCGGAGTAGATCACGGAAGTCAAATTGCCGACCACTGACTTACCTGACAGGACAACGGAACTCGCTTCGTCATACGCATAGGTGGTGACACCGCCCGTCGGATCGGTCATCTGGACCATACGGCTTTGACCGTCATAGCTAAAATTTAACTGCCTGTCAAAATTGTCGGTGACACGAATCAGCAAACCGGTTGTCGGAGCAATGGCAGGCGGTGTGGTGGTATCGGAATAGGTCAGGCTTTGGATTTGTCCATCCCGCGCGGTGATCGTTTGCAGGCGACCGGTGGTGTCGTAACGCTCAGTTGAGTCGTTGGCGGCGTTATAGACACTGTAGCCGATGACAGTCCCGGTATTGTCCGTTAGCTTGGCGACGCGGTCATTGATGTCGGCGTTGGGACTCAGATCGGTGGAGCTGCCGAAATTCAGCATACGTCCATTCCCGCGTTGTACGGAGAAATCGTTGGCTTGGCCGGTAGTTATGTAGGGAAAACAATAAGATCTCCCGGTGATTTGTCCGATGGCGCGAACGCATGCATTTGCAGGTGAAGTACCTGCAGGAGGTGCAACTGTATAGTCGATGCCAAAAATCTGGTAATTGTTTGCCCAACCTTTGCGATCACTGCGATAGGTGCGGGTCAAGCGTAAGTCATTGGCATCGCCGCCTAGATAATCGGTTTCGATTTGTTGTTCGACACCGGTGGAGGGGAGGATTGGTTTGCCGACTGCAGGCGCAGGATGTTTGGTATTGCAGAGGTCACAGTCGGGCTGTTGAGCTTCGTCAGGTTTGCGGCAGGATACCCGGTAGTAATGACCTGATATTTGAGTCATATCCTTCGCAACACCACCGCATTCAGGAATCATGCCAACAGCGCCAGTGTTCCGAAGCACGCCATCGCTGCTATGTACGTAGTGCCACCAGTATGATGTTGGCCTTCCGTTGTAATAATCTGTGTTTGGTGCTGGGTATAAATCCAATAGCGTAGTTGTGTCAGATGAATTCTGATGCGCATTCACATCATTGACAAGAGCAGCATACGCAGCTTCTGGAGATTCGTAATACGGATCCATGACAGAGGCGCAAGTATTAGGATCACCAGCACACGTCGGCATTTTGTATACATAGTGCGGCTCTAAATCCCGCGCCTGTGCATTACTAGCCCCCGCCAACAGCGTGATCAAACCGATCAGCGTTGCGGTGCAACGCCGTTTGACATTCACCCACTTCCCCACGTCATACTCCCTGATTCAAAAAATGGTGCGCCACGGTGCATACCTGTCGTGAGCCTTGCCACAGTAGAAGACTGCAGTTCACCGTCAACGGCACAGCATTGAACAAGGGATTAATCTCAGAATGTTCTGCAATGACAAGCTCGGTCATTGCACTGCTCCCGTGATTTGTTGTAATCGATTTAAAGCGTCCACCACACGACTGGTTTGACGCGCCAAGGCGCCGCTTGGATCTTTGACTTGCTCATTGATTCGGTTACCCATGTTGTCCAGGGTATAGACGATGCTATTGCCGAGGCTGTCGGCGATGTTGGTTAACCTATGGGCAGGATCGTAGGTGTAGCTGACAGTGGAAGTATTGGGTAGCGTGACCAGGGTCAACTGGCCAACGCCGTCGTAGCCGTATATGGTGGTTTCCACTGTACCGCCAGACGTTACCGTCTTGCCGGTCAGCCAGCCGCGTGGGCTGTAGGTCAGTGCCGTCGTGGCGCCATTGGCGTCGGTGATCAGCCCTACCCGGCCGTTGGCATCGTGGTTCGACAGCATCGTGACTTGACCGACGGCATTCGTGATTGTGCTCAGGTTGCCAGAGGTGTCGTAGGTATAGGTGGTGGTATCGACCACGTCAGTTCTGGGACCGGTGGCAGTCAATACTTGACCGACGCTGTTGTAGGTATAGCTCCAGGTACGGGCTGTACCGACCAACGTTGGCGACAAACCTTGGGCGCCTGTCGCATCGCTGGTGGCTTGCACCGTCTTGCTCAGCAGATTACCGGAAGCATCGTAGGTATAGATCGTCAACAGCTTAGGCTCGGCAATCGTCAACGGCAGACGGTACGTCGCGTGCCAAGCGGTGGTGATCGTTCTGGACTGCGGCGTACCAAACGCTTCCACCCGGCTAGTTTCCAGGTTGCGCGTCAGATCATAGCTGTAGGTGGTGATGGTGCCGTTAAAATCGGTACGCGTTGCGACGTTGCCGTTGGCGTCATACGTGACCGTCGATGACGCTGCTCCACAACCGGCTCCTCCGGGTTGGTTTTGGCCAGTGCTCTTGATCGTATTGAGCAACGTTTGGAATGCGTAAGTACGGACAGTCCCCAGGGGATCGGTGACGGCGCTTTGGCTGCCAGGCTGCGTGTAGCCGATGCTGTATTTCTCCACGCCACCGGCATGCTCGGTGGAGATCGCCTTGCCAGTGCTGTCGTAGTTGAAGATCGCGAAGCGCACATTGTTTTCGTCGACGATGCCGGTCAGCGCAGTCGGTAGATTCGCGCCGGCGGTATAGGCAAGTTCGTTATAGACATAAGTACGTGTCTTCCCGTCCTGATAGGTCACGCTGGCGAGATTGTTATTGCTGTCGTAGCTATAGCCAATTGTCTTACCGGCGGGATCCATCATCTGGCTTACACGGCTACTACTATCATAGGTGAAATTGAGTGGCCGGCCAAATTGGTCAGTAACACGTAACAGTAATCCTGGCTGCGGGGCAACCGCCGCTGGTGTAGTCGTATCGGAATAACTCAGTGTTTGCACCCAGCCTTCCCGGCTGGTGATGCCGAGTAGCTTACCGACGGTGTCATAGCTTTCCAGCGATTGATCCGCCGCGACACGATATTGCCAACCCGTGGTATTGCCATAGTTGTCTGTTTGACGCGTCAGACTATCCTTGATATCAGCCTCTGACTGATACGTTGCGCCGTTCAAGGTGAAAGTCAGTATCTTGCCATCGTCGCGTTGGACGCCAACATTGTTGGGGTAGGCGCCGTTGGTCAACACCATGCGTTCGTAGTTGCTGCTCCAGCGGGCGCCGTAGCGACCGTTGCGCGTGCTGTTGCCGTTGTAGGTGCGCTGTATTTGCACACCGTAGCCTACGGCACTCAGATAGTCCGATTCCCGTTGCCGTTTGTTGCCGTTGCCGTGGTTGATCGGATTACCGTCCTCCAGAGGACAGGCATGCCCCGTATTCTTGTCGTTTGGCGCTGCGCCAGGATTGTAGTTACAGCTGTTCGGGTTGTTGGGTTCCGTTTTGCAGGAGGGGTCGTAAGGGGATGGTGACTTACAACTACCAGTTGCAGCATCATACGGTGCAGCAGATGGACAAATGTAATCGCCGTCGTTATACGAAGGAGCGATAGCAGAAACAGCCCCACCATTATAATCAGGCTTAGTCCCCATACATATCGGTACGCCATCGGATCCAAAAATAAAACCCGTATATGTGAACCCTTGAATGGCATCACCAGCACGACAAGCAGCTTCAATGGAAGGCTGATCATGTGCACCAGCAGAACGCCACGCCGGAGCCGCATGACTTACTTTATGCACCATTATCATCATTAGTGTGATGCCGATAGCAACAAAGATGCGCTTTATTCGATAAGTCATAACCGGTAAAAAAATCACGTTGCGAGGCATGAAAATCACAGCTTCAACCCACCCTGTCGTGACCGCCAGCATGGGTATTAAGTTAGTATTTTCCACTTCCGTCATTTCCATCCCTTTTATGCGCCCGAAACTAAACTCCTGTGCCGAGCTGTCATGAGTCTTTTATTGAGCAATTTCCCTTTGCGCAACTAAGAAGCCATGGCAGATCCAGGGACAAGATCCTCTTTCCTTGAGTCAGCCCAGGTTTTCTGTGCCTCTATCTTGTTCCCCCATGCATTAAGTCACTCGCAACCGAGCGAATGTATTATGCTCAAGCAATATTTGCAATATGGAAAGCAACTATTTATTGCAGTGCACATTTGTTATTTAAAAATAACAACACCTTGCAATATCTCCCCCTGCTTATTGCCCTACTCCATTAAAATGCAAGGTCAAAATATAATTTCCCTATAGAAAAAATCCCCACGTCACATGCGCCACATCAGGTACCGGATCGTCGAAATCAGCCTCTTGAGCCTGTCATTATTGGCATCTGCACAAGCTGCCGACATTTACCAATCCGCTGATGCCAACGGGAATGTCAAATACGCAACACAAGCCTTGGATTCAAGCTTCACTCTGATTTTTAAAGATGTACCGGCCCGCGTTGTCGGCAAACGCACACGTTCTGCAACGCAGCAAGCGCTGGACCTTGAACCGCTGATTTTGGAGATGGCACAGAAACATGCTGTCGACGCTGCTCTAATTCGCGCTGTTATTGAAGTCGAATCCCAATTCAATCCCTTGGCAGTTTCCGGCAAAGGCGCCGTGGGTCCCATGCAGCTGATGCCCTCAACTGCCTTGCATTATGGCGTCACCGACAGCACAGATGTCGCGCAGAACCTCAACGCCGGGGTGCGTTATCTCAAAGATCTGCTGTCGCAACATAACGGCAATGTCGCATTGGCACTGGCGTCCTACAATGCAGGCGAAGGCACCGTTGCTCGCTATGGCCGGCGTATTCCGCCTTATAAAGAAACCATGCTGTACGTCCCCGCTGTCCTCTCTTCCATGCAAGCAGCCCAGAATGCGCTACCTCAATGACTAATTTGCAACCGCCTTTTGCCAGCAACGACCGCCGTTCTGCCTACAACACCCCAATCCACCACCAGAACCGCAAATCCGGTTTTACTTTGCTGGAACTGCTGGTGGTGATCGTCATCATTGGTTTGCTGGCCGCCTACGTCGGGCCCAAATATTTTGCGCAGCTAGGTAAATCCGAAGTAACAATCACCAAGGCACAGATCGACGCGTTTGATAAAGCCCTGGACACTTACCGGCTCGATGTCGGCCGCTATCCGACGACCGAAGAGGGGTTGGCTGCGTTATTGGTCAAGCCGACGGCGGCGGTCAACTGGAACGGTCCCTACCTGAAGAAGGAAGTGCCGCTGGATCCATGGGGACACGCCTATCTCTATCGCTCCCCAAGCAGCAAGGGCGACTTTGAAGTCATGTCATACGGCAAGGATGGCCAGCCGGGCGGCACGGACGAGAATGCCGACATTACCAACTAGCCCGATTTACACATTTTTCTTAGCCGATTCCTTTCCATCACGAGCTTCTTATGCGGTATGACGTACGGGCCTTATCTGCCGACCATGTGATGGTGCAACTCACCGTGGATGCCAATGACGAAGCGGATGCACGCCGTCAGGTCGACGCACGGGGATTATTTACCGCGACCATCAACCCGCTCAGCGCATCTTGGACTCGTGCATTGATGCCAAGGGGTCCCGGCGCCGCGCGATTTTCATTGGTATTGTTCAGTCAGGAACTTCTGGCCCTGCTAACGGCAGGCTTAAGCATCGTCGAAAGCCTGGACGCCTTGCTGGAAAAGGAAACCAGTACAAGCACCCAAGGCGTCTTGAACCGACTATTAAATGGATTACGCGAAGGCAAACGCTTTTCGCAGGTGCTGGCAGAGCAAACCGATTTGTTCCCGCCGTTGTATATCGGGATCGTCAAAGCGGCCGAAGGCACCAGTGACTTACCTCGCTCGCTGACGCGCTTCATCGATTATCAGCAACGAATCGACAACGTGCGCAATAAAATCATCAGCGCCGCGATCTATCCGCTCATCTTGTTGATCGTCGGCGGTGGAGTATCGGCCTTTTTGATCGGCTATGTGGTGCCGCGTTTTGCTGAGGTGTATCAAGGCGCCGGTCGGAAATTACCCTGGCTGTCGCAACTGCTGCTGGATTGGGGACAATTCGCGGCGACCCACACCCAGGCGATGCTGATCACCGCCCTTGTTGCGCTGCCTGCGCTATTTTTCATGTTGCGCCACTTCCTCGCCAACGGCGGTATCAGCAGACTCATGCATCGTCTTCCTGGTATTGGCGAGCGCGCCCGCATCTATGAGCTATCGCGCTTGTACCTGACGCTGGGGATGCTGCTGGAAGGTGGTATTCCGATCGTCTCTGCCATGAATACCGTGCATGAGATGGTCTCGCTGCAGATTCGCACCGGTTTATCCCATGCGCGCGAAGCAATCCAGTCTGGCGGTTCTTTGTCGACGGCTTTCGAAGTCAATCAGCTGACAACCCCAATTTCGTTGCGCATGCTGCGAGTCGGCGAGCGATCAGGTGAGCTGGGGCAAATGCTGACGCAGTCGGCAGCGTTCTACGATGGCGAAATCAGCCGCTGGATCGATCGTTTTACCCGGACATTCGAGCCGATCCTGATGGCGATCATCGGGATCATCGTCGGCGGCATCGTGGTGCTGTTGTATATGCCAATATTTGACTTGGCAGGAAGCTTGTCATGAACGCCATCGCACCACTCCCCGCCCTGCCGATCATTGACATTGCACTGGTACAGGATGCGCGTAAGCGCGCCGTCCTCTCTCAACGTTCATTTATTCTGGAATTGGAATCTCTGACCGGCCTGGAAGCACGCTCCCTGGTGGCCGCGATTGCGCAGCAATTCCATATGCCGATGATCGAGACTGGTGAGATGCTGTCGATGACACCGGCGTTCGATCTGTTGCCGCTGTCGAAAGCCATGCACCGGCGTTGCATCTTATTACGCGGCCCCGACGACAGCCTTATTGGCGTCATTCCTGATCCATTCGATACCGATATCCAGACGTGGCTGGATGTACACGCCAAAAGCCATGTCGACTATCGCCTGGCATTGCAAGCCGATATCCAAGCCTGCCTCTCAAAACAGGAAGAATCAGCTCGCGCAGTGGACAACCTGGTGCCGACTTCCACCGATAGCCGGCGCGACAATAAAACCGCCGCGACACTATCGTTTGCCTCAGTCAGCGCGGTCGCCAGTCCAGCAGTGAGATTGGTTAATTCGACGCTATACGACGCCTTGAAAGTCGGCGCCTCCGATATTCATATGGAAAGCACTGCCAGCGGCCTGGCGGTCAAATACCGGATTGACGGCGTCCTGGACCACGCCACTTCCCTGAACGATGTGGAAGTCGCCGAACAGGTGATTTCCCGCTTAAAAGTCCTGGCTGAACTCGATATTGCCGAACGGCGTGTACCGCAAGATGGCAGCTTCCGGGTAGAGGCATCCGGTCGGGAAATCGATCTGCGGATTTCCATCATGCCCAGCATCCACGGCGAAGACGCCGTGATCCGGATCCTGGATAAACGCGCCATGATCGAAGCCTATGGTGCGCTGACCCTGGAAGCCCTGGGATTCGATGCGCCGTCGCTGGCGACTCTGCGGATGCTGGCGGAAGAAGCGTACGGCATGTTGCTGGTGACCGGCCCCACCGGTTCGGGTAAAACCACCACCCTCTACGCAGCGCTGACTGAAATCCACAACGGCCGCGACAAAATCATCACGATTGAGGACCCGGTCGAGTATCAATTGCCTGGCATCCTGCAAATCCCCGTCAATGAGAAGAAGGGTCTCACTTTTGCGAAGGGCCTGCGCTCCATCTTGCGACATGATCCTGACAAAATCATGGTCGGAGAAATCCGCGACAAGGAAACCGCAGAGATTGCCGTGCAATCGGCATTGACCGGCCATCTGGTGCTGACCACCGTCCACGCCAATAACGTGTTTGATGTCTTTGGCCGTTTTACGCATATGGGCATCGATCCCTATGCGTTCGTATCGGCCTTGAACGGCATCTGGGCCCAGCGCCTGATCCGTTTGAATTGCCCGCATTGCTCAGCGCCTTACACGCCATCGGAAGCCGAACTGGCGCGTGTGCACCTGACCAGTGCGCAAGTAAAAGACTATCGCTTCAAGCAAGGCAAGGGTTGCGGCGATTGTCGCGGCACAGGTTACAAGGGCCGCAAGGCGATTGCAGAGATATTGACGCTGAGCGATGAAATACGTGAAATGGTGATTGAAAAGAGTCCGATCAGGCAAATCAAGGAAGCGGCGCGCCGCAACGGTACCCGCAGTCTGCGCGAAGCGGCATTGGCCCTGGTGCGCAGCGGCGATACCACCCTCGATGAAATCAAACGCGTGACGCTCCATGCTTAACTGGATGACGGATCGCCTCCATATCGGCTTGTCGCGTCACGGGATAGCGATATTGCACGCCAAGGGCGGACGCCGCCCAAGCACCACGGTATTGGCCGATCATGGCTTTGCGCCCGACGTCGTGGCATCTCCTGAATTATTAATAGATACGCTCCGCCAGGCCCTGGATGGTATTCAATGCCCTCGCCTGCCGACGTCGATAGTGCTATCCAATGACTGGGCGCGCTTCTGGACCGTGACACCGCCTGTCAACGCCGTACGCATGTCGGATTGCCAGGCTGCGGCGCAGTTGCGTTTCCAGGCGTTGTACGACACATCCCTGGCCGGCTGGCAGATGACCGCAGACTGGCAGATCGATACCCCCTTCCTGGCCTGCGCTATTCCCGACACACTCATCTCTAGCTTGCAGCAAGTGTCATCCGCCCATCGGCTCCGTTTGATCGAAGTAGCCCCGCAATTTATCGTCGGCTGGAACCGCTGGCGCACAACGTTGCAGCCGGCGGCATGGTTTGGCGTGACGCAGGACGACGCCATTACATTCGCAGCGATGGATCAAGGACGCCTATGTTCCATGCGTTCCGTCATCCGACAGCCGCGTGACAGCGAACGGCAAGGCTGGCTGCAAGAGCAAGTTACGCGTGAAGCGCTGCGGCTGCATATTCCGGCGCCGTCCGTAATACAGCTCTGCGGCAGCCGATCGCCGCAATGGACCAACTCCGGCAACGACAGTCTCAGCACGACATGGCTGGGTGCGCAGCCCGTTCTGTTGCATCAACCCTCTCCCTCCGCTCAAGTGGTACTGGCACACACCGGAGTGCGCCGATCATGAAGCCGATCCGTATTGATTTTGCGCCCCGCTCATTGCTGCGCACGATAGCGCGCACCAGCAGATTCAGCTGGTTATGCGCCTTACTCGCATTGACACTGTGTCTCAGCGCCATCATCGTCACGGTACACCAGACCCGACAGCAGCAGAGTCGGCAAAGACAAATCGACAGCGTATTGTCGCAAACGGATCTTCGTACCGCTGCCCGACCGGTGCAGCCGAAAATCGTGATCTCGGAAGCACAGGCGACTGCAGTGAATACAGCAGTACGGCAACTGAACTTGCCATGGCGCGATCTGTTTGATGCCATCGAGGGCGCCACGCCAGCATCGATTGCACTGTTGTCATTAGAACCGGATGCCAAGCGACAGCTGATCAAGGGACTGGCAGAAGCCAAGAACAGCGACGACATGGTGGACTATATTGCCCAGCTCAAGCAGCAGAAGCTATTCACAGAGGTCATCTTGAATCGGCATGAAATGAACGACAAGGACGTCAATCGGCCGATCCGCTTTCAATTCCAGGCACAGTGGGGGGATCGTCCGTGATTTCTTCCAAACTATTGCGGCTCGGATGCCAGTTGCGCTTGGCCCTCGTGCGTATCGGTCTGGTGAATGGCGTCAGCATTTGTGCACTGGCGCTGGGATTCGTCGGGTGGTTGTGGGTCATACCGCAGCTGCATGCCGAAGCCAAGACCCAGCAGGCAGCTTTAGTCAAAGCGAAAACAACGCTTGCGTCGCCAGCGGTCGCTATCGTCTCTTCAAAATCCGTCGCAGAAAACCGCTTGGCCGCGTTTTATACAACCCTGGCGCCGACATCGGATGCAGAACAACAGATCAAAACAATCTTTGCTATCGCCAGCCACCAGAATCTGCAACTGAACCTGGCCGACTACAAAATGGCCGCCAATGCGGATGGCCATTACCAGAGTTATCAATTGCAGTTTCCACTCTCTGGATCGTATGCGGCAATTCGTCAGTTTTGCGAGCAGCTGCTGCTGGAAATGCCGTTCGCGTCGCTGGATGAAATCAGTTTCAAACGAGATACGATAAACAGCCCGAAACTGGACGCCAAGTTGCGCATCACGCTGTACTTGGCGAACACTCGGGAATCCGACCTTGTCCCGGCTGTTAAACGAGAGGCGGCGCCATGAAGCGACGTCACGTGCTCATGTTGGCCGGGTTGGTTGGCTCCGGCTGTCTGGTCGCCTTTGGGGACAAGACTCCGGCAAACTCGATTGCCGAACCTGTCGCGCGTGCATCGTCACCGGTAAGCACCGTGATCGCGATGCCGGCGACTCGAGAGATACCCAAAAGCGGCAAGGCTGATGACCAGCGCATGGTTCTCGCTCTGATGCCGCGCAGCGTATTGCTCGATCGTTCTGGCAACAGCACAGACAATGCCCTGTTTGGCAACCAGACTTGGACGCCGCCGCCTCCAGTGCTGCCGCCGGTGAAACCAGCGCCTCCACCGCCGCCCATGGCCCCTGCCTTGCCCTTCACGTATATCGGCAAAAAACTAGAAGGGAACCAATGGGAAATCTACCTGGCGCAAGGCGAACAGACGGTGATCGCACGTGAAAAAGACGTCATCGGCGGCATGTACCGTGTCGACGCCATCAAACCACCCGTTCTCTCACTGACCTATCTGCCATTGAAGCAGGTTCAAACACTTACTATTGAAGGATTCGACTGATGGCAGGTCGTCCGTTTTTTTTATTCTCCCGCTATTCGGGATCGCGGCAAAGTTTGGTTCCTGCGAAGCTTACCCCATTCGCGGCGGCGTCCCTGTGCCTGTTTGCAGGGATGGTATTAACCGGTTGTGCCGCACAAACAAGCTATCGCGACGGCAAGGAACTTGTCGCCCACGACAAGATTGAGGAAGGACTGGCCAAATTCCAGGAAGCCAGTGCCCAGGATCCGCAGAATTTCGAATATCGCGTAGCTTTCCTGCAGACGCGTGAACGAGCGGTTTCCGGCTACCTGAGCCAGGCCGATCGCCTGGCCGCCGCTGGAAAACGCGCCGATGCAGAAAAGCTGTATCAACGGGTGCTGGCGCTCGACGCCGGCAGCGAGCGCGCGCAGGACGGATTGCGCAAGCTCTCCATGTCGGATCGCCATGCGGTCCTGCTCAAGGAAGCGCAAGTGGCCTGGGCGAAAAAGGACAGTGAATCCGCACAATTCAAGTTACGCACCATCCTGAATGAAAATCCTGACGACACGGGCGCCCTCGCGTTCCGGCGGGCAATTTCGGAGGCATTGGTCAATCCACCATTGGAATCGACATTATCAGCAGCCTATAAAAAGAAGATTTCCATCGAATTCAGGGATGCGGCGTTAAAACAGGTATTTGAAGTCATCGCGCGTTCGTCCGGGTTGAATTTCCTGTTCGATAAAGATGTCAAAACGGACCAGAAAACCTCGATCTATCTGAAGAACAGCACCATCGAGTCTGCAATCCATTTCATGTTGCTCACCAATCAGCTGGAACAGCAGGTATTGGATGCCAACACGATCCTGATTTACCCAAATACGTCGGCCAAACAAAAGGACTATCAGGAGATGGTCGTCAAGACCTTCTTCCTGACCAACGCTGACGCAAAAATGGTGGCCGCGACACTCAAATCGATCCTCAAAACGAGGGACGTCGTGATCGATGAAAAACTCAACATGTTGATCATGCGCGATTCACCGGAGGTCATCAAACTGGCGGAAAAATTGGTCACCCTGCACGATGTGCCGGAGCCTGAAGTCATGCTGGAAGTCGAAATCCTAGAAGTCACTCGCACCCGGCTGCAGCAATTGGGGATTCAATGGCCCAGCAGTCTGACCTTGACGCCCCTCGCGCTCAATGGCAATCCCTCCAGCGTCGTCACATTACGGGATCTCGGACATCAGAATGCCGGCACGATCAGCGCTGGCAATCCCAACGCCGTGGTCAATGCCAACGTGACCGACTCTGACGCCAATTTGCTGGCCAATCCGCGCATCCGTACGCGCAACCATGAGAAAGCAAAAATCCTCATCGGCCAGCGCGTGCCCAACATTACGACCACAGCGACCTCGACCGGCTTTGTATCGGAATCGATCAACTATGTTGATGTCGGGCTGACACTCAATGTCGAACCGACCATTTACCTCGATAACGATGTCGCCATCAAGGTCTCCATGGAGGTCAGCAACATCATCAGCCAGATCACCACCAAGGGCGGCTCTACTGCTTACCAGATCGGCACTCGCACTGCCAGCACTGTGCTGAGCCTGAAAGACGGTGAGACCCAGGTCCTGGCAGGTTTGATTAATGATGAAGATCGGCGTGGCGGCAACAAGGTGCCGGGTATCGGGGAAATACCAATTCTCGGGCGCCTGTTCGGCACCTCTTCCGACAACAAACAGAAGACGGAAATCGTATTGTCGATCACCCCGCACTTGATCCGCAATATCCAGCGGCCGGACACATCGCTATCGGAATTCCGCTCGGGAACAGATACGAGCTTCCGCGTCCGTCCGGAAGGCGGCGGGAACACTCCCATGACGATAGGCAGTCCAATACCTGGCGACGCCAGCAATGGCGTGCCGGCGCCGGGTACGAATGCACTACCAGCGACGCCGACGCTTCCTGGCGGCGCCACGCCGGCAATCGGCGCCGGCGGCGTCCCCAGTGCGGCATTGATTGGTACGCAGCTGCAGTGGCAAGGACCGGCGCAAGTCAAGGCAGGCGGCTTATTTGCCGTGCAGCTGATGATGCAATCGGATCAGCCGGTGACAAGCTTGCCAATGGCTGTAGGCTTTGACAAGCAGGTACTGCAGGTGATGAACATCACGGAAGGAGATTTCCTGAAACAAGGTGGTGCGCAAACCAGTTTTAACAGCAAGGTGGATAGCACAGGCAAGATTCTGATGACAGGCACGCGCACCGGCGATGGCGGCTCCACCGCCCTCGGCACCATCGCCACGATTAATTTCAAAGCCTTAACGACTGCGGATGCGTCCCAGGTTCAGTTGTTGACGTTAGCGCCGATTGGCGCCAAAGGCAACCAGGTGAAGGCAGCTTTGCCGGCAGCCTACCAGGTGCAAGTACAGCCATGAAGGCAGAATTGCGCGCGCGTGGATTTACGCTGATCGAGTTGTTGATCACGCTCGCCATCTTGGCAGTCCTGGCCGGCGTCGCCGTGCCTCTTGCCCAGGTAACAATGCAGCGGCACCAGGAACAGGAATTGCGACGTGCCTTGTGGGAAATCCGTGGCGGTATTGACGCCTATAAGCGCGCCAGCGACGAAGGACGGATTCCCAAATCGATCGGCGCCAGTGGCTATCCGAGTACGCTGGCGATTCTGGTGGAGGGATTGCCGGACCAGCGCGATCCCAAGCGTTCTAAAATCTTCTTTTTACGTCGGATCCCGGCCGACCCGATGAATACGGACAATACGGATGATCCAGTGGTGTCATGGGGAAAACGCAGTTACGCCAGCGAAGCCAATGATCCCCAGGAAGGTGAAGATGTCTATGACGTCTATTCCACATCGTCCAAAGTGGGCTTGAATGGCGTTCCTTACAGAAAATGGTAATGACATGATGTTCCACCTTCAACTGAAAGCGCGGAAGGACCAAGCCTTCTCATCAGATGATGCAAAGCTACGCCATCGTGGTTTTACGTTGATCGAATTATTGGTGGTGTTGGCGATTGTGGCTTTGCTGGCGACAATTGCCCTACCGCGTTATTTCCAAAGTATCGATACGTCCAAAGAAGCCATCTTGCAGGAGAATTTGCGTCTCACACGCGACACCATCGACAAATTCTATGGCGACACCGGGCGTTATCCGGAATCCCTCAATGAACTGGTGCAGAAGAAATATTTGCGCGCCTTACCGATGGATCCTATCCTGGCGAGCGCCACCGCCTGGGTAATTGTGCCGCCGGACGATACGGCCAAAGGAAGCGTCTATAGCATCAGAAGCAGTGCGCCAGGCAACAATCGAGCAGGTAAACCTTTCTCAAGCTTGTAGAAGATGATGCCTGTGTCCCGTACGGTTCCCGCACGAAAGTCACTTTATCGACATGCCGGATTTACCTATCTGGGCGTCTTGATTCTCGTGGCGATTCTGGGTATCGCATCGGTCGCGTCATTGCAAATCGGAGCCCTGTTGCAACGCCGTGCCGCTGAAGATGAGCTCCTGCGCATAGGTAGCGCGTTCCAGAACGCATTGATCGGCTATAGCAACGCAACTCCGCCTGGTCAAACGCATGCCCCACGCTCGCTGGAAGACTTATTGAGAGATCCACGCTACCCAGGGACACGACGGTACTTGCGGCAACTCTATGTAGACCCCATGACGGGCAAAAACGAATGGGGAGTCGTCGACTCCCCCGAGAACGGCGGCATTATTGGAGTGTTCAGTCTGTCTGAATCTGCCCCAATCAAGATTGGTAATTTCGAATCGGAATTTGCAGACTTTACGGGGAAAACATCTTATCGGGACTGGCAGTTCACAGTTCCAACAAACATGCTTCGTTAAGAAGCAAAAATCGCGTTCTCAGTATGTGAACTGCAGACCACAATTACCAAGCCGCGCTCATTAATGCTTCTTCACGAAATCACTTTTTACGTTGGAAGTTGGATCCGCCAACTCCCCGATAAATGCGTCGCGAATCCATTAGACATCAGGGACTATGGCAAAAAACACCTGTCCTACCGGAGTTTGATAGTTGGCAATATAACTCTTTGCCTTAACGACACTTCGTTCAACGAAATCAGATTCAGATTCTCCATTTTCACGGTTGCAATACCAACTATCGTAATTTGATTCAATATTTTCACCACCATCCACGTAAACGTCCCCTCCCAATACTGCTATCCCTAATTCGAATAGTTGCTCAAGCGCTACCATAGCAGCATATTGGTCAAGTGCCCAGTTACGGACCCCTGCATTTGCAAGAGAACGACCAACGTTTAAGATAGAGTCAACTTTTTCAGACCAGATATATTCCATAATTTATCGTCCTCAGTTTGCCCTAAAGAAACGATGGTTAATTGCCCCATCAGCCTCCTTTATAAATTCGAAATTACCACTCTTACCTTGATATTCACCCGGGATCTTCAGCATATCTCGAGCAATCCCATCCCCTCCCGTGATTTTGCTTACTTGTCCAGCATCCTGAAAGGCTGTCACACTCTCAGGGAATCCATGAAGATCCCCTCTCTTCATCTGTCCCAACACTTTGTCAGTATATTTTGTCCCAGCAAAGAAATCCTTAGTAGCAACTTTACATATTGCCGCCTCTGTACTCAATCCTCTGATTGCTCCAGCAAGACCAATCGCACCAGCTTCAACTGGTAAACCAGACAAACCTCTCAAGATCGCATCAACAGGACCTTCAGATTTAAATCCAGCCACACTGGCGTTCCACCAATCCCCGATTGCTGATAAACCAAGCGGATCCACAAACGTAACCGGATTCGCCTCGACATAGGAGAAAGTATTAATTCCGCCGCCCAGCCCGATTGGATCAGACTGCACATAACGTCCCTGCTGCGGATCATAATCTCGATTGATGTTGTAGAAGTTGTTGGTCTCTTT
>NZ_JBWKQR010000028.1:0-22659 GCF_059418905.1 Collimonas sp. GW821-FHT07E08
ACGATCTTATCGCCTTGGGCTGCAATTAAGGCCGCCATCTGCGCTGTGGTAATGGCTGCGCAACCGGCTGGGGAGAAAGCACCCAATTGAGTATTGGAAAACTGGGCAAATACGCTCGGCTCAATTTGCCTCATAGTAACATTGGTCAGCAATGCAGTATTGAGCGCCTGGATATAGGGTAAGCCGGCTGCGGTGAGAATGTAGGTTATTTGCGCTGAAGGTAGTCCCAGCAAGAAATTTAGGCTGCTTAGGGTGGCAAATTGAGCGGGCGTTAAAGTGTGAATGAGGGTAAGTACTTGTGCAGCATCGAGCTGCCCAGCTCGGAACGTATTCGCTGCATTGACTAATTCAGCTGGAGAGCCATGACTGATGGTGAGCGCAAAAAGGGCATCCGCTAAAGAGGCTGGCATGCTCTCTAAAATGGCAACAGGAATAGCTGCGAGCAGGCCTCGTTCATTCAAGGCATCAGCTAGAGTAGGACTGAGATTGGCCAAATCGGCTACTGTGAATTGCGATAAAGCCGATTCCAAGCCTGCCATATTGGCATTGTAGGTATTGCTGCCAAGATTCACTAGCAACGCATTTAATTGCGTCGGACTCAGCGCCAATACGGCGGGTACGCTAAAGACGGTGGGGGCGACCGAAGTGGGTTTGGACGGAAGATTCTCATTTACTAAAAGCGCAAAGTATTCATCTGAGCGTTGCAAGCCCAAGCCCATGTTAATACCCGTCACAACAGAAAGTGCCTCTGCACCAATAACGACGATTTCTTCAACAATAACAGCTGCTGTCATGATTACAAACCATTAAAAAGAGTTGAGCCATTCGTAGACCATGCTAAGAATGTAAAAAGAAAAGATGGGAACGATTTCGATTCAATCGCAGTAAGAGCGGCGGAGAATGATGGCGATATCGAAAAGCACACGAATGGTATTTGCTCGCAACACTAGTAGCGTATTAAATAAAAATAAAATAACAGAAAAATTGTGCAAATTTTATAAAAAATCTATATTGTCAACTGTTTGAGACAGGCGTTAATGGAGCTGCAAGACGAAGAAATGGTATTGACGCCGGAGATCTTGCGAGCATTGAGTCCGTATCGGCAACATCCGAGTCAATTCGGCACCGATGAATTACGGGATCGCGAGACGGGGCCGATTGACTACGAAATGAAGTTGGAGTTGAATAAACATGAAGAAATGACTATATAGAACGGCTTCTTGATTACTTTTAGGTGTAGTAGTCGCGATCTGATCTGACATTCCCCGGTTTGGAGGGTGTAATTAGTTTTGTGTAAACGGTCATTTGGCAGGACACTACCACCATAGAGGAAAAAAATGACCTACGTAAAACGCACCAAACGGGCCAAGCCCGATCCTGAGTTGGTCAAGCTGGCGGACAGCCTGCTTGCCAACTACAAGAAACCAGAAGACCTGCTTGGCGAAAATGGCTTGCTCAAGCAGCTCACCAAGATGCTCGTTGAGCGCGCCCTTGAGGTCGAAATGACCGATCACCTGGGGCACGACAAGAGCAGTCCGGTCACCAACGACACGTCCAACACCCGTAACGGTCACAGCGCCAAGACGCTCAAAGGCGACTTCGGCGCGCTGCCGCTCGATATTCCCCGCGATCGCCAAGGCGCGTTTGAACCGCAAATCGTCAGCAAGCATCAGACCCGCTGGACCGGTTTCGACGACAAGATCATCTCGCTGTATGCCCGTGGCCTGACGGTCAGGGAGATCCAGAGCCACCTGGAAGAGATTTATGGCGCGAGGTGTCGCCAAGCCTGATATCGTCCGTCACAGACGCTGTGAGCGAGGAGGTGAAGGTCTGGCAGGCCAGGCCGCTCGACGCCCTGTATCCGATTCTGTATCTCGACTGCATCCACGTCAAAGTGCGCGACACTGGGGCCGTGCGCAACAAGGCTGTCTACCTGGCAATCGGCGTCAACATGGAGGGCCACAAGGAAGTGCTGGGCCTGTGGATCGCTCAGACTGAGGGTGCCAAGTTCTGGCTGCAGGTGGTGACCGAACTGAAGAATCGCGGTGTACAAGATATCTTCATTGCCTGCGTCGATGGCTTGAAAGGCTTCCCTGATGCCATCGAGGCGGTCTATCCGAAAGCGGCCGTTCACCTGTGCATCGTTCATATGGTGCGCAACAGCCTGAATTTCGTGCCCTGGAAAGTGCAGAAGGAAGTCGCGACCGATCTGAAGCGCGTCTACAGCGCGGCGACCGTCGATGAGGCCGAACTCATGCTCACCGAATTCGAGGCCAAGTGGGACAAGGATTACCAGTCGATCGGCCTGTCCTGGCGACGTAATTGGGCTCAGATCACGCCGTTCTTCGACTACCCGCCGGAAATCAGCAAGGTGATTTACACCACCAACGCCATCGAATCCATTAATATGAGTCTGCGTAAAGTCATCAAAACCCGCAGTTCATTCCCCACCGATGACGCCTTCAGCAAGCTGTTTTATCTGGCGCTCAACAACATCAGCAAGAAATGGACGATGCCATTGCGGGACTGGAAGGGAGCACTCAACCGCTTCACTATCCAGTTTGAAGAACGGATGAAGCCGAATTAAACGAAATTCCGTTTACACAAAATCCAGCACACCCTCACCGGGTCTGGTTAAGGCAAGATCGCATATGTCCTACCTGCCAGAAGCCCATCACAAAGCTCACGCCTTGGGATGTTCACTACTACGTGAAAAAAGCTAATGGTGGATCGGGTGCTGCAAGTAACCTTTACATGCACCATCTCAGTTGCCCTAGAAATTATTAGTACGCCGAAAAAAACAGTTGTGTAGCCGAGTGTCAAAAGATGCCTTCGTAGGGGCTTGAGCCGTGTGCATCGAAAGATGCATGCACGGTTCTTAGGGGGCTGGACGCGGGTAACCGCTTCCAGCTACCCGACAGAACCGTCCACGCGTCATGCGATAGGTGGTGAGCGGCGCAATCGCCACTGCCGGCAGAGGAATGGCGCGCGGCTTGCCGCCCTTGCCATGCACATACAACATCCATGGCTTACAATTATTCAACAACGCCATCTCAGCTAGAAGCTTGGAAGCATGTCAACGTGAAAGCTCTATCCGCTGGTACTTGGCTGAGTCCCACTGTGGTGTTGTATGTTGTGATGGTGACTGGGAAGGTGCGATATGACAAACGGGTGTTGGGATAAATTGCTTGCGTATACTGTCCCACTGTTGTTGTTATAGTTCCTGGTCCGCCTCCTGATAACGCTCCGGTGCATTGTAGCTTGGCGTTTACCGATGATGGTACGACGCTATACGTGTACGTCCCCGTACCTGCTGTGTGCCCTGCTGCCGTCTGACCGTAGACTATGTCACTGATGTTCTCCATAACGCTCTGGGTGAGTAATCCGGCTGAGTTGAACGCTCCGATTGTTGCCGCGGCGCTGGTCGCTGTGATGCATAACGCGCCGACACTGATTGCGATGGTTATTATTGCCCGCGCGGGGGATACACGCCTAGCTAGCGAGTGTTGTTTGATGTTTTGGTTTGGGCAAATGTTGGTCATATCATACCTTTTCTGTGTTTGTTCTTGGGCAGTTGTACTGGATTCATTCTTCATTCTTGTATTTTCTGTGGATGCGTTCTCCTCCTCGCTGCCCTTAATTTTGTTCTCGCACTCCAATTTGGCTTGATCTAGCCTTAGCTTCTCCGCGTTACCGTACGATCATGCAGCCACTCTGCTGGCTTCGATGTGGGGTGCGGGTATTTGCTTATAATGAAAGGCTTCTTTTTAAGTCAATTGCTTTTTGTATAAATGGGCCCCGCACCGTTCTTGTGTTTATTTGGATGGCGTCGTGTGTCAGCTGCATATTTTGATTGTGGGTCAGAAGAAACGCTAACACTATGAGTACGGGTTGGGCCTCTTGCGGTTCTAGACAAGTTGCCGGCAAACCACACCACTGGAATACCACATCCAGCGCCCCCATATCGCCTCGACTCGCCTGCGCCAGAAGGTGATCAAGTACTGGGGTGTTGGTACCTGGTAATGTTTGCGATGCCAAACGATCGAGATGACTACGAGACCATTCTTGCAATGCGGCTAATTGCCCTGCGGCAGCGGCCTGCAACAGTAAATTATCGAACGTGCGGCCATCTCGCAGCCGGGCATCGTCGCAACGTTGCGTTGCTTCTGGAAGAAGATACTGGGCACAGCCACTAGCCCAGGCCGCAGCCTGAAACAAACGCTCTGGATCGGTATTATTTCGCCCCAACAAGGAATCGAAGCTAGTTGCCATCAATGCTTTTTGCGTGGCCTCGCGCAGGGTATGACTGAAGTTCGCACCTTGCAACGGAAGAGCCGCTTGTTTGTGTTCAACTAAAGCAGCTAGCACATCAATCAGCCCCGATGACGCTCCGTTAGCTGCTGGCAAATCGGTGGACGGTCTAGGGGCTGGCCCCACATTTTCAAACCAATAATGGCCTCCTGGCGCTGGTGCGGTGAGCACTGCGACCGGTGGCGCAGTGCTCACCGCTGACGGCCCATAAAACCACCATGTTCCTACAGAAATTGCCGCAATTACGATACCCAGCGGCAGCATCCCTAGCCAACTCTGTAGCGGTCTGTTTGTCATCGCCGTAGCCCGTATAGATCGTCATGCCCTGTTCGCAACCACAACAGGAAAGAAAATCACTTGCCTGAAGTCTGAATAGAGTCTAGTGAGTGAATGGTAAATCTACTTATTGTTAGCATAGAGCTTGAAGCTCATACCACACAGGATTCCCAACAACGAAAACAGGTAAAATTGCGCCAACCTCAGCACGGACATATAAGACCGCTCTTGTTCCAGACAGATTGCATAATTTTTGATCAAAAACCGCCCGCAACTTTTCGGAGCGGACAACTAAATACACTCTTACTTTCGCGGAAAAATTGGGCACCGCCATTAGATTGGGGGGGGTAGGGGGGGGCAGAGGTGTAGTGGAACGGAAAACCGGATTAAGCCCGGTTCGCCGCACTATCCATCTCTCGCAGGATTGCGAAATGCCTGTGACTTACCCTTGGCGACAGCATTCGGCACCAAAAATGAAAGCACCCCAGCATGCTGATGTGCTCGTGTAGCAGCGGCGACAGCCGCGCTACGTCTTCATCCTTTACCTCGAGACCGTCCGCCCGCAGCCGACTTAATGCAATTTCCGTGTAGCTGGTGTTCTACAGCACGATCATGTTGAGCACGAGACCAAGTACGCCGAGTTAGTCGTCCTGTCCTTCACGATATTGTTGCCGCAGCTCACCACGCTTGCCCTGGACGAAGGCTCTGGCCACACTGTATCGCCCTTCGCCACGGGTGAGCTGTATTAGCGTACTTCGGAGCTTGGCTTCGTCGTCGATGTAAGTTGCGCGTGTAAGGTCTCGTCGATGCGGCCAAACCAGGCGATGGCCTGGCCAGTCTGGTCGGGTGCTCGCCGACTTGCAGCGTGCTCATGGTGTCGGCCACCGGAACCTAACCGAGCTTGAGCGAGCCGACTAGGCGCGGTATATCGTCCCAATATGGTTCATTTTCTGTAGGTTGATATTGTGAGCAGATATAGAACTGAGAAGTCCGAAATCGGCTTTTGAGTCGGTCCGCCAGAAGCGAAGCGCGTACCGCCGACATCTGCCTGGCACGGACTACAACGATAGCCAAGGAGGCCTAATAGTCCGAAAACTACCACGTCGCTGTAGGCATCGATGTCGGTCATGATCTGTGTCAGCTGAAGGTTGGTCTGCAGCTTTGGGACGATCGCTAGCAGGATTAGGCTATCGCGTAGTGTACCTGGCACCGTGATGTCGTTCAGGCCAGAAAACTGATTGGATATCAAGTTGTACTAAGTGACACCGCACCCGACACCGAAATATTTCGGGTTCGGCTCGGAATGCACCGACCGAACCGACACCACGAACCGCATATCGTTGCCGCCCCCACACGCTGGCCAGAGCCGAACAACTCTGCGCCAATATTAGCGTGGCATTGACAGCGGTAATAGTTTCATCATGAAGATAATTCTGTTCTGCTCTACTCAAGACAATCTGTCACGCTTGTGCGCTGGCACGTTGCCGCGAATCAATGGTTCCACTCCAGTATTGTCAGCCTCCGCCATCAACACCGCATCAATGCTGACATGTAGGTCGGTCGTACGTGCGGTACGTTCCGATATATGGATGAAGGCATCCGTAAATTTTTTACGGGCGGCAATTTCAAGGATCAGTTCCGGTAAGTCGACGCGCGGCAACATACCGTTGACCTTGGCGCGCAACGCGATCAGTGAGACCGGCTAGCAGATTTTATTAAGTGGGCTGAGCACAAGCTCATGCTTATCTCCCACCTTGTCGACTCGCACCGCCTGGTTGTGGACAACCTAGCTGCGACGGCACGATATGTGAGCTCTAATTTAGCGGCCAGCGCGGCCAAGGTCGATCCCGGCCCAACCGATAGTCCCAGCGCACGGCAAATGATCGAGAGAATGAACTTCCATTCTGCGCTGTCGAGAGGACCTGCACACGCTGGCGCAGCGCGATGTGCAGCTTCGACAATACGTAGAAAGTGTATGCGTGAAAATCAACGGCATCGTCATCACCCAACACATGCCGCTGCCATGGTTTGGAGACGACTTCGCGTAGCGTGTCGTTTCCGGTATTTTTCAACGACATGTTGGCGCGAAGCCATGTGAAGATGGCGACGAACGGCTCGCCAGCGGCATTCGCGCCACAGTGAATGTGCTCAGCCAGCGCCAGTAAAACCGGCGCACGGTCTTGTATTGGGCGTCGAGTTCCTGGTAGTACCGCATATGCGCCTTCGAAAGATCGTCAAGAATAGCTGCCACTTCCCTAGCGATGACGCCGCAACAAAATTACTGCTCCTCCCCTTGCGCAATATTAAAAAAAATTGGAAGCTGCCACAGCGGATGTGGATGCAAGCAGCCAACCAGTTCGCCATCATATTCGGCGAACGCTTCACCAACGCGATTAACTAACTACGAAATTCTTGCCCCGCACACAACATTCCTGGCAGGACCAATTCCGCCGCTCGAAAAGATCAGCGTTAACTCACTCGCCATCGAAAGTTAAGTTCGGTCGCTACGGCCCTCGTCATACGCTTATCTTTTGCACGCCGTTCGGACAAACAGATGTGGCTAAAATTTTTTACAGAATTGCATCAAGACGCCGATTTCGAAGAAGCTTTTTTGGGGATAGCACTATGGTGCGTATCCGTTAGCATGCAGTGGGTGGGGCTAAAAAAAAGGCGCGCAGGCGCTTGGACGTTCTCACGATGAATTGACGACTAAAATCCATCCACGCTTGTGTTGAGGAACTCGGCCAACAGGCGAGTTGTATTTTGACTGCTAGTCAAGTGCATGATGTCGCCAAAATCGCCAAGCTGTCGGCAGAAATTGAACCAGAGGCAGTGCTGGCCGATAAAGTCTACGACATCGATGCGCTGCTGCATTCCATTGAGAGTAAAGGCGAGAACATAGTAATACCACCAAAAGCAAACCGGAAATTGCGGCGTAATTTCGGCTGACAACACCAACACACTATTGCACAGTTACATCTTTACGTTTCAATCCACCTGCCGCCGCCAACAAGCGCAATCGGGCAGACCTCCACTCAGCTAGGCAACGTATGCGTTGCTGATGTGCATCAGCCAGTGCCGCTTGCGTATTCAGTATCTCAAGAATATCCGATGCACCTCGATCAAATTTACGTTGCACGGAGGCGAGCGCACTTTGGGCCGCTTGCAACAATAGCTGCGACGACTCTAGGTTGCCCAGGGCCGACTGCGCATCGGCATGCGCCTTGACCACGTCCATTAGCACCTGATGTGTCGTATCCAGCAGACTCGCTTGTTGCTGTTCGACCTGCGCCTGTGCCCCACTCACCTTGTATTTATTCGCAAAGCCATTAAAGATAGGAATGTTCAAGGTCAACGCCGCCACCTTTTCTGTGGTGTTCACCGACGGCAAGCCCTGATTCGGCCTGCCGTTTTTATACATATTTCCCGTCGCATCAATCGATGGCAGACCTTCCGACCTGGTGACTTTTACTTTTTCCTGAGCCGCTTTCACCTGCGCCTTGGCAGCCACGATGGCCGGATGCTGGTCTTTGGCTTGCGCCAACCAGACATCGAGATCCTTGCCCATGTCGTGACTATCATCGGCCAGGTCCGGTGCCAATTGCAATTGCGTTTCGGCAGGCACCCCCAGCGCATAAATCAGCATCGCCATCGCCTTCTGATAATCGCCCAACGCCCGGCTTCTGTCCAGCGAAGCCCTGGCCAAGGCGGTCGCGGCCTGCAATGTATCCGATTGCGCGCCAGCGCCTCGACTTTCCTTGCGCTGCGCAGTCTCCATCGTACTGCGTGAAAGTTCCTCTCCCTTCAGCTTGGCTTGCCACGCCGCCAAGGCGGTTTGTGCGTCAAAGTAGGCCCCGATCAAGGTTTCCAAAGTCTTTTGCAGGGTCGCGTCGTGACTGGCAATGGCAGCATTCAACAAGTCGGTGGCCGATTTTCTACTGGCAGCGCGTCCGCCAAAGTCGAACAGGCGCCAGCTCACGCCGATACTTTTTGAATTATCACGAATGCCGGCTGAATCCAGATTGGAGCCGGAATAGATCGTGCGGTCGTTGACTCGGCTCAAACTGGCGGTCACCGTCGGCAGGTAGGCCGCCCTGGCCTCGCCCAATGCAGCCGCCTGCACCTTGATCGCCGCCCAGGTGCCTTGCACTTGCGGGTTGGCGCACAATCCGACATCGACAGCTTCCGACAGCGCCAACGGGCTGCCACTGAGCTGAGAACCCGAGCACTGTATAGACATGCCATCGCCGGGTAAGGTGGCACCGGTCACCAATTCTGGCGGACGCGTCAGCAATGGATCCTGAACCAGGCTACTCAATGTAACGCTTCTGTTTTGCGCCTGCGCGCCGACACACCATAACAGTAAAGCCGCGCCCAAATACTTGCCTCTAGCGCTCATGCAAAGCCTCGTGCTGATGCTGCACCAACGGCGACAGCACATACTCGATCACCCGCCGTGTGCCAGTCTTGATTTCAGCATTAATTGACATGCCGGCCGACAGGGACATATCGCGCCCCTCGACATTGATGTTCGATTTATCCATCGTAATCTTGACAGCATAGATCAGGCCTTTCTTCTCATCCTGGATGGCATCGCGCGATACATGTGTAATATGCGCGGGAATAGTGCCGTACTTGGTGTATTCGAAGGCGTCGATCTTCACTTGGGCATCCTGGCCCTCTTGCACAAAGCCGACGTCCTTGTTCTCCAGGAATGCTTCGACTTCGACTTGCTTTTCTTGTGGAACAATCATCATCAGCGGCTGTGCTGCCGGTACCGCGGCACCCACCGTGTGCACCGTCAATTGCTGGACCGTGCCATCCACCGGGGTGATCAATTTGAGCTGCTTGCTGTGCTCCCCTGCCCGCCGCTCGTCCTGGCGGCTTGCGGCGCCGGTTTTGTGGCCATCGGTCATGGCGTCATGTGCTTCTTTCCGTGTTTGCGCGATCAAGGCTTGGCGCTGATGCGCCGCATCCGCCAACTGCCCCGCCAATTCGATGCGGGCTTGCTCCTTTTCGATCCAGGCATGTTCGGAAACATCGTGGTCATGCGCCAGGATCTTGTAGTCACTGGCACGCTGGGTCGCCAACGGCAAGTCTTGTGCATACTTGGCCATATCACCATCGAGCCTGGCGAGCTTGGCATGAAAGTCCATCCACTGCCCTTCCAGCTGGTGCTGGGCGGCTTGCCATAGCTGAGGACTGACGCCATCAACCGCCGGCATGCGCGGCGCTTGCAAGTGATCGACAGCACTAATCATGGCTTGTGAACGCGCAACTTCCAGCGCCGCCATTGCAGCGTCACCTTGTGCCTTGTCATGCTCGGCGTCGGTGGCACTGGCATCCAGTTCCATCAAGACTTCACCGGCTTTGACAAACTGCCCTTCCTGCACATGTAAGGCACGCACCACTGCCACATCCACCGAGGTAATGGTCTTGGTACGATTGGATGGCACTATTTTTCCCGTCGCTGTGACAATAATATCAATCTTGCCCAGGATCGACCAGATTAAGGCAATGGTGACCAGCGCCATCAAGATGCGCCCTGTCCAGCGAGCCGTAGCTGACAGCGGTTTTTCCTGCAAGGAGAGCGCTGCGGGCAGAAATTCGGCCTCTTCTTCATTAAGCAAGCCACCGCCCATAGCTTTACGCTCTTTCCAGGAGAGCGCAAAGACCGCACCATAATGGTGCCACAAGGCCGCCCATGCGGCCAGACGATGACGTGTGCTCACGCAGCTACCCCGCTGACTGTATGAGCGGGCGCCAAGGCCGGCGTCGCCAACTGGCTCTGACTACCCTGCTGTAACTGATACAGGTGATGATAGATGCCATCCGGATTGCGCAGCAATTCATCGTGGCTGCCGACCTCGGCAATCTGCCCGCGTTCCATGACAACGATGCGATGGGCTTCGCGTACCGCCGACAAGCGATGCGCAATGATCAGCACGGTTCGCCCGACACAGATGCTACGCATATTGTCCTGGATGATTTTTTCCGACTCGTAGTCGAGTGCGCTGGTCGCTTCATCGAAGATTAAGATGCGTGGGTTGGTAATCAAGGCCCGGGCAATTGCAATGCGCTGGCGCTGACCGCCAGACAAACCAGTACCGTGTTCGCCAACCTGCGTGTCATAACCTTCAGACAGTTCGCTGATGAACTCATGAGCGCCGGCCAGTTTTGCAGCGTGGATGATAGCTTCAATCGGCAATGCCGGATTAGACAGCGCGATATTGTCCCGTATCGAGCGATTAAAAAGATTGTTTTCCTGGAGTACCACACCGATCTGATGCCGCAACGAGGTGGTATCGACAATGCCGATGTCCTGGCCGTCCACCAGCACACGTCCACGGTCAGGCACATATAAACGCTGTACCAGTTTAGTAAGAGTACTTTTACCTGAACCGGATCGCCCCACGATGCCGATGACTTCACCTGGCTGTATTGCCAGCTTCACCGTCCGCAAAACATCGGGGGTGTCGGGGCGATAGCGAAACGACACCTGATCGAACTCAATCGCGCCTTCAATGCGAGGAATTCGGCTTTTTTGCCCTACAACTTCGGTGCGAGTATTCAGGATGTCGCCCAGGCGGCTCATGGAAATGCCCACCTGTTGAAAGTCGTTCCATAGCTGCGCCAGGCGTAGAATCGGCGACGACACCTGTCCAGCCAGCATATTAAAGGCGACCAACTCACCAACCGTCATCTTGTTGTCGACCACCAGGGTAGCGCCCAACCACATGATGCCCGCTGTCACCAGCTTGCTCACCAGGGAAACACCGCCGCTGGCCACCATGGCGATATTGTTGGTCGACAAGCCTGCAGCCACATAGGCTGCCAGCTGTTTTTCCCATTTAACCTGCCAGCGCGGCTCGACCGCCATCGCTTTGACAGTATCGATGCCGCTGATCGTTTCCACCAGAAACGACTGGTTTTCTGCGCTTTTGTTGAACTTGTCGTTCAAACGCGCGCGCAAGATAGGCGTAAATAGCAGCGACAGGATCAGATACAGCGGGATAGACGCCAGCACGATCAGCGTCAACCATACGCTGTACCACAACATCACCCCCAAAAAAACAAAAGAAAAAACAACGTCCAGCACCAGCGTCAAGGCATTGCCGGTCAGGAAAGAGCGTATGTTTTCCAGCTCACGGATGCGGGCAACCGAATCTCCCACGCGGCGCGCCTGGAAGTAGCTAATAGGAAGATTGAGCAAATGCCGAAACAGGCGCGCGCCCAGTTCAACATCAATCTTACTGCTGGTATGGGAGAAGACATAGGTTCGTAGGCCGGTGAGTATGCCCTCAAACACCGTGGCGCAAATCAACCCAATGGCGATCACATTCAAGGTCTTCATCGCATGATTGACCAACACCTTGTCCATCACCACCTGGAAGAACATAGGCGTTGCCAAGCCGATCAGCTGCAGCACAAGAGAAATCAGCAGCACCTCAAGCAGGAGCTTGCGGTATTTGACGACGGCCGGAATGAACCAACTAAAGTCGAAGCGGGCAATTTCGCCGGCGTAGCTGGCCTTGCTGGTGAAGAAGATAAATTGGCCATTCCACATGGCCATGAAATCCACCAGGGAAAGCACGGCCGGCGGTTCACCGGGACGCTGGATCAGCACCCGCGGGGAATCCCTATTGCTGATATCAATACGGGCGGCAATGAAAAAACGGCCTTCCAGATCGATGGCAATGGCAGGCAGTGGCGCCACCGTCAAACGCTCAGGATTTTGTTTCACCAGCTTCGCCGTCAGTCCAGATCGCTTGGCCGCCAATAAAATTGCTTGTGCGTTAAATGTTTCGCCGCCATATTCGTGACGGAGTTGCGCGGCATCGGCGGCAATCCCGTGCAAGCTGGCCATCATTAGATACGATTCCAGGCCACTATCAATATTGAGTGTGTTTCTTAGTTCGCTCATCAGGGGAGAATAGTTATGACTACAGCGAGGTCGCCCTACAAAGGGTGGCGTTGTTGCATAGATCGAAGGGTGGTAGCTAAGTATTCATGAGAAATTGATATAAAATTTAGCGCCATAAGCACCGAGTAGACTGGAACTTCGGCGCTGATAATTTTTTGGCTCAGGTGACGAAGCGGCGCCATTGGATTTCCAGGAGAGGGTCCATTCCTGAGCTGATTGGCACAAAAATTCAGTGCAGCCAGTTTACCCTCGACTTTCGTCAGCCGCCATCAGACACTTCATCGGCTTCTTCAGAATGAAAGCACAACCCAAGGTGAAATTTTAAATACGTTTTCATCGACGAACTTAGCTTACCCTCTCTGCAAACCTGTTGAATATAAAATAAAATAAATATAATGGTGAAATTGCGCCAATTTATAAAGATATAAATATTATCAACTGACAATACTTACATGTATTTTGATTTGAAGAAGTGGTTCTCCCAGCCGTCCAAGCACCGACGTTCGGTGGACAGTGTTACGCTGACCAGCTCTTGCATGGTGGTGTAGCCAGGGCGGATAGTCTTGTGTTCGTTGAGTCAGACGATCACTCGGTGGCCACGAATCCCGGCTTCTGGTCGCGCCGCACGGTCTGCGTGGTCTGCAGTCCAAATTGCAGCAGGAAGTCGGCGGTCCACGGCCGGTACGCACACTCCCACCCACACTCTCTCGTTACCAGACCACGGTCCAATAGTCGACATCCCGTTGAATTTAAACGCGCTATCGTTGAACAATCACATTTGCCCGGCGCCTCCGTGGCCAGCTTGGCTCGAAGCCATGGCATCAACGCCAACCTGATCTTCGCTTGGCGCAAGATGTATTGTCCTGCTTTTCAGGCCAGCGCAGAAAGTGATGTTGCATTGCTGCCGATTATTCTGTCCGTTGAGATCGTCCCACCTTCCCCGCATGAGGTGACAGTCAATGAGATGGAAATGGTAACCGGCAAGGTCCGTCTCATCATAAAGGGTAAGCCGGACGCTGGCGTATTGCAAACTGTCCCGGCGTGCCTGCTGCGATGATCGGTCCTGCTGCGATGATCGGTCTTCCTGCGGGGGCCCGCATCTGGATGGCCGCGGGCGTCACTGATATGGGCTTGTGGCTTTAACGAGCTTGCGGCCAAGGTCCAGGGCGCTATCACCGCTAGCCGAGCGGAGGGTCGCATGGTGAAGGCTGGGAGCCGTAGACGACGATGCACGGTCCTAAGAAGTCAGACTCGTTATAGTATCTATGAAACCGGCAAACAAGGCGCGGAAACTCACTGCGGAATTGGCAGAGGGAAGGAACGGGATTGAAGGAAATGTGGTACTGCAAAGCACGGTCCGAACGCAGAGTCGGACTGCCGTGTCACAGGCGCAGCACCGCATACGAGAAGCTGTCAACAGAAACAGGAAGGAGAAACTGACGGCGCTTTTGCATCACATCACAATCGACGTTCTTCGTGCCGGCTTCCTGCACAATCTGAATGAGAGGCTCGCCAAGTTTAGGCTAGAGTTTCATCCTGATAAAACTTGCTTGATCGCCTTCGGCCACTTTGTCGCCGACCGGCGAGCCAAGTGCGGCTTACGGAAACCTGAGACATTCGACCTCCATGGCTTCACGCACATCTGTGCGTCAGAAACGAGGAGGGAAAGGTTTCCAGCTCAGGCGGAAGACCAAGCGTAAGCGATAAAGTGAGTCCCTCAAGAGAGTTGAAACTGAATTACGACACAAGCGGTCTACTTCAATCGACGAGCAAGATCGATGGTTGGCCTCGGTATTGCGAGGGCACCAACCGGCAATCTAGGACCTTTTACAACCACCGGCGGCGTCACTCGCGCCTTGGCTGCATCGCCCTCGCACGTTTTGCTGAAGCATTCAGCAGACCGTGCGACGGCGGCTTGAAACAAAAGTGCCCGTTATTGACATGACATTTCACTTTCAAATCGCGCGCCAGCGCTGTCACGTAACGCCTTCAGGTATCCGAGGCGAGGGATGTCCGGCAGTTGTCATACCGAATCAGGTACCTGCGGCTATCACGCGAAGGTGTGCTGGAATTTTGGCAGGCCTAATACGGCAGCGATTCGAAAAAACGGCATTACGCCTAGGACTAAATCTGCATTCAAAAAATTTCCGTTCACTTGATGTAACTGGACTTCCCCCACCAACGCGACGCGCTCCCATGAAAAAGATCGACGCCGCTTCAACCCAATTAAAATTGTTATTTTAATATTTTTTCGTTATGTTATTTTTACCCATAGCCAATTTATGGGTAATCGTCGCCTTCGTGCAAATTGGCAGATTTTGGCTTTTCAGAGTGCGCAGAAAAATGTTTGCCCTTGCTTTGAAATTTCCAACGTCAGAAAAATTACACACCTCTCGCACGTGCATTTATAGCCATTTATTTAGTCGCTGAACATTCCCCCATTGCGCCATAATGGTTCCAGTCAACGTGCCGATCTTCGCAGCCTCATTCCGATTCCCTCGAAACGATCGTTGCCAACTTACTCTGCTGGACAATCTGCTTTCTAAGTCGCGACGAAATATCTCGCTCTCGCGCGGCCTCTTCCTCAGCTTTGATCCGGGCGTCGAAGTGTGCCAGTACCGTCGCCCGTTGCTTCCTTACTTGAGCTTCCAGTGCGGCCTTTTCGATTCGCAAACGTGAAATCAACTCGCTATGGGTCGTTGGCAACGATGTTCGTCCATCCTTCGCCTGCTTAACGAGTTCACGCACACGCGGATACCTGCACCCTACTTCGACTGCGATCAGCGTGCGTGCGCGCCCCGCCTCCATGGCCACAGAAGATATATTAATTTTGAGCGTGCCTTTGGCCTTCTGCGCCTTGAGCTTCTTGTGTCGCGGTTCGCCATCGCATAGCCGCCCGATAGCAGCCAAAAAATCCTGCTCGATCATGTCCCGCGCCGGTACTTCAGGTTTAAGTCTAGGCATGCCCCTCCTCCATTATCACTGCGACACGATCGTCCAAGGCGGCAAGATTCGCACCGATTTTTTTCAAAATTCCTCTAGCCTGGTCAGCGCGGAATCGGATCTCACGGAATGGGCCGGAATCCACACCAGTCGCCCCGGCCTGTTTCAAAGACACGACACAGTTGACGTAACGATCGGACCAAAACGGTTCGTGGCTCTTATCCATGATCGCGCACGCACAACCCGCGCACAGACTCGGCTCACGCGTCGCTGTATTGGGCGCCTTACGGATCCAGATAGGCGTGTTCGAAGCATCGTGACAGCGCATTTCACTGGTGCGTGTCGGGCAACACGTGGCGTGCGCTGTGAAGAACATCGTCAAGTCGTTGCGGTCAGCCCATTCAACAATGAGGCGCCATTTTTCCGACGACGGAAGGTCATTAGTCTCTGCACGGAACTGAAGCAGAGCTTGCTCCAACTGTTCTCCCATTCTCCCAGCCAGTTCGGTTTTTCCCGTCAAAGTCTCGAATAGTGTCAGGTTCCGTTTTTGTACAGATACGGAATCCAGCGTCTCGATAAGCAATGGATTGTGGCCGATGTAGCCGCCCTCAGTCATAGCCAAACTCAGATGATGGAACTGCAATTGAATCGCGGTTAACAGTCTGGAATCGCAAGCCAAGGCAAATTGCGCCCAGGTCTTGCGCAACATCTGCGTGCTGAAGACAGCTCCCTTGCTTTCCCGCCAAGGCACCAAGTCTTTGTTCTCAATCTTACGCGCGCTGTCATCTGGTAGGCTGGACAGATCAACCCAACGCTCAATGAAGCGTTTCGTTGAGCGGTTAAAGCTGTCGCTCCTCATTGCATCAAGTTTCGTTGAGGCGACGGGAAGTGACCTACCGATCCCACCTGCGAGAAACAGTTTCTTCGTGCGCGCATGCGCTCTCCATGGCTCGTAAATCCAATTGAGGATGCACAACGCCCGCACAGCCAACGGTATTTCGACTGCGTCAATTGGCCGCATACCCAGGATCCAGTCCACTTCACGGGGCAGCCCCTCCTCGGTCTTGGAGAGAACGGAACGAATAATGAACCACTCGTATAGGCCCGTGGCACTCTGCTCCAAGCGAACCCCGGCCGGAAGACCCGTGACATCATCGATCCCAGCCCGTATACCCATCAATTCCGATACCCGCATCCCCGAGGTTGCCTGAACAATAATCGCAGCAGCATCCCGTACTGATTCCCACAATTCCCGAACCCGATGGATGCAGTCGCGATACTGATCGGATGACTTTTCGCAAGCGAAGTTAAGCTGCTCGTGCCAAGGTTTACCATCACCGCCCGGCGGCACGCTGAACTCAAAGTTGGCAAGGAACTGTCTAGCACGAGCTTGTCTCGCATGGCTATAAACACCAGCTTTGCCGTTAGCCGTGCATCGCTCCTTCTCTATTTTGGTTGTTGTACCTGCCAGCGGATCGCGAATCACGTCAAGTAGCCGGAGCATATCATCTGAGGGCGTCCCGAGAAACCATGCAGCTTTGTTCAACAAGGGAATAGCTACCTCGTCAGGCAGCGGCATGATCCATCCGCGCAATTTCGTGCTTACGTCGCGAGCTATGCTGATTGTACTTCTGCCACCGAAAGGATGAGCGACCAGTGACCCAATGCCCATCCTGCCCAAAGCTCGCCGTTGATTCCACAGGCGTGCAAGCGTCGACAGAGTAGTTATAGCGTAATCTGCACCGATTTCTCCCTCGCCGAAGCGGCGCGAGATAAACTCAGGGAGTTGATCAATGTAGTGCCGGATCACCACAGGTGTCAATTCATGCGGATGCTGATATCCAGCTTCTACCATCCATGACAGCAACCATTTTAGTTCATGTTGAATACCCATCATTGCTCCAGGCGCCGGTGGGCGTCCTCTGGAAGGAAGGACGAGAAGGGAGAGCACAAGTATCCTGGCCCAGCGCACACGCATCCTATGTTGGGGGTCGGTCAGCCTGCTACGATCGAACAGTTCCATTCTCCAATTTAATATGGAGGCTGACCTGGATGCACCCGGCGTGGGATTAACGAAGAGCCATACCTCATCTTTGAACTGACTGTGTTCGCTAACTTGATACTCGTCAAGCTCCTCCTCACTCATTTCGTGAATTCTTCTTCGAAGCTTTCCGATGCTCCGTTCGGAAAATTTGGTCTCGGATTTCATGTCTACCCCACGCCTGGAAGTTTGACCGAAATCTTACGTGCCACCGCGAGCACGTCCGGCGGCACCCACGCCCGTAACGCTTTTAGGTCGGCCAAGACGGGAGCCCAGCGTTCAATCCACGTCTTGGAGCTCATCGAAGTTTGGCCTTTATAGATCGCTACTTCGAGTGCCGTGTAATAGCTGACGCAAAGTGGATCGCTCGGATGCGCCGCTGCCATCGGACAAGACGGACACCCCCCATAATCTTTACACAACCGCCCCCGCTGTTGGTTTGGTCGCGGAGAATTGAAGGGATCGAGGCAAGAGAATCCAGGTGTCGCCGCACCCTTGTCGCCCCCAGGCCCAATGCGCCGGGGGTCGACATCGCCTTTTGTTTCAAACCAGCGCTCGCGCAGCACTATGACCTGTCCTATCCGCTCTCGATAGCGTTTCTTGACACCGCCACTAGTGTAGTGAGTCCAGGTGGTCGCTGCGCTGCCATGGTTGCCAACCTTCTGGGCTGCTTGAATGCTGCCGTCCGCAAACTGAACCAAATCTATAATAGTTGGACGTAACTGGCCTAGGTTAAATGACTTAAGCTTGTTGTCCTTGATAAAATTCTCAAGAGCTGTTCGCCAAACAACGTCACTTGATGTTCGCAATCCGTCGTGGTCACTGGCGCCGAAGCTCTTGCTCCTCTTCATACCAACTTTCTGGACATATAAAAACAGACGGTCAGCGTGACTCGACAGCGCGCTCGATCTAATCCGACTAGTGATTTCTCTCAAACAGGAAAACAAGCGGGTGATGCTTAATTGTGATGAGGCCGCTGCCTCAGGGTCCAACAGACGGACAAGGTCCTTGGAAGCACGCCTCTTCGCTCCAACAATCTCGATCACCGGGGTGCCAGCTTGATCTTTATTGAAGTCAATGTCCAACCAGCTGAGCCCCAACACCGCGTTCGGGTTGAATACCGTGGCTACAGCAACAAGCAGAACGAACGGAGCTAGGTCGCGACCTGATGGATAAAAATAGGAACGGACTCGTTCATGTCCATGTATCTGCCGCACCGCTTTACCCAATGCGGGGTTCTCAGCATCTATCACCACCAAATCAGGAATTACGCATGGATAGCTTTCGTCCAACGCTGCGAGGCAGATCGCCAGATCGTGATAATCCTCAAGAACGTTGTTCGTGACCCATGCGGGATCGCGCAGTCGCGCCCGTCCCTCTGCCACCAATACCTTTCCTCTCAAAAAGCGCTGTTCAATGGCCAACACCTCTAATTCAGCCGCCTCAACTATCGACAGCAAATGCTCCACCCCCAATACCTCCGTGGGTTCTGTTTTCCGCGCCGCCCCGATCGGTCCCGGAGGAATCCGTTCGGCAATGTACCGAGCCTCACTGGCCCACGTGCTGCTTTCAAGCGCCTCCATCATCGTACGTAACGCGCCCAATGCATTTCCTACAGAATTCGGATGCAGTGTCCTACCATTTGACGTCGATTTACTCAGCAACTTCTCCCTAAATTCGAGCAACAGTTCATCGCTAAGGTGTTCGGGATACAGAGCGCAGGACCAATTCCTCTCCAGGTATCTAAAAAAATACGCACGCAATAAATGTCTTGCAGAGTGGCGGGTTGAGACAGCGACATTGGCCCCCCAACACAGGAATGCTTCCGTGAACATCGGTTGAAGATTAGGGAAGGTCAGCAAAAAACTCAAGTCAACTTGATGCGACTCGCCTCCTCCTTTTCCCGGGAATACAGCCGTCAAGGTTGGCTCGCCGGTCGCGTGAGCGACACCATACTCCGCTCGGGTATGGGGCAACGAATCGACATTCTGACCATGACTTCTCCTGGCTCTCGCCTGCGCCACCACGCCGGCCACAGAGGACGATCCGTTTCGCCCAAGCACGGCGCGCTGCGGAGGTTTGGTGTTGGCGAGTTCCTTACTCATAGCCCCAGCATCCTTCTAACGTCTAACAACCCTGGCTGTTCGGTGAAGATCTCGACATGCGACAAGTAGGTGTCGATCGTCGTCTGAAGCTGGCTGTGTCCAAGCTGAGCTTGGATTTTTTTCCAAGGTTCGGCATTACCGTTAGTCCGCTCTACGTGGTAGGTCAACACTGCGTAAGTATGACGCAAGTCGTGGATCGAGTGTCTAGGAACACTATCCTGGAACATTTCGCCAGTCGCCGGATTTGTCTTCTGCACGACTTCTGCCAACCCCGACGCAAAACATAACGCCCTGAACATTTTCTGAATCGCTCCATTTGTGATGGGCTTTCCGACCGTTTTTGAATTGCTGCTAGCCAGCAGCAAACGCGTCGGCGGGCTCCTTGATTTGGCCTTGCATGCCCGTAGCGATTCTGCCCTTTCGCCGTTGACGTAGGCGATGGCATCCATCACCAACCAAGCCGGAATGGCCACCTGCCGCGTCTTGTTTCCCTTTCCATGATAAACGGTAAGGGCCATGTTGACAAAAGGCGCAGCCGGATCAGGGCTAAGACTAAGAAATTGCAGGTTGGTCAAGCTGTTGATCTCATCTAGACGCAGTCCCACTGCCCACCCTAGGTCGCAAATCAGTCTGTCGCGCGCGGGACGCCGATCTCCTTGACGGTCGCCGGCCTGCGGGCCAATGTTGCTAAGTAATTTTTTCAGGTCATGGACCATCAAAGGATGAATTTTGGTGCCTGGCCTAGCCTTAGGCAACGCCCTATCCTTTAGTCTGGTGTGACCAAAGGATCTGATATGCGTCAACGCGTCCCGATCGATTGGCGTCCAGCCTATAGTGGCCTCCAAAGCTTCTCCGATGTCACCGTTGTAGGTTCCTCGTTCTGCGCAGAACTGATGGAACGTCCGAATCACTGACATGCTGTCGCGTACACCAGCTGTTCCGTATTGCCGGCCCGTCTTGGGACTAATCGCACTTAAATATGCGTCCCGATAATCTAGACGGTCTTGCTCACTAGCGTTAGGCCAATCACGTCCGACCGCTTGTAAGTATTGGAACCAACTCTTGAGCGAATAGGCTGCCTTGGCCCAGGTGTGGGGACTTGGTGTCGCACTGGACTGGACGTACTGCTTGCTCAAGAAGTGTGTAGGTTCCTCGAACAGCATTACGCGGTCCATTGTCTCAAGGAACAAAGCTGGTGCGCCTGTTTTGATGTCGGGATGATTTATTTCGCTAATAAATAGCACCAGTTCGGCATCAAGAAACATGTTCACCACCCTACTCCAGCAATGAAAAATGCATAAACACATCCTTAGTCAAGTTAGCAGATGGGGCCAACATTTCAAGAATTTATGCAGTTAAAACGAACAGTTTTTTCATTCTTTAATTATTCCAATTTTCGAACATGTGTACGAATTACCCTATCAATGAAAACTCAATCTTCGATCCATTCCACATTTCATGCTCGCAACCGCGGTAGGGGTTCAGCGAGACATTGAACGGCAGGTCGGGCGAGGCGTTGCGGCTCAGGATGCTCTTTGCCTGCTCTTCGGTGACGATAGTGCGCACCGCAGCCGGCTCCAGCTGCTCGTCTTCCGCCGCCCAGCCGTCGTCGAACTCCTCGCGCTGCGCAACTTCGTAGCGGCCTTGCATGTTGCTGGTCGCACCGCGGCCTTTGCGCGCAAAGCCCGGCGCCTGGAACTGGATTACCTGCGGCAGGCGCTTTTTTTGATAATCTGACATGGCGGACACCGATATACTGTATATACGTACAGTATATTAGCGCAAAACCAGCCATTTGCAATGCCCGGTCTCATCGATGCCGATATTTCCAGCAGCGACGGCGCCATGCTATTTCGGCAAGCGGCGCCAGACGTGGATCACGGGGATGCAAAGCAGGATCGCCAACATGCTGCTGGCGACGCTCCAGCCGATCCCGTAGCGGTAGTTGTCGTCGATGACATGCAGGGAAAGAGCGGCGCCGCGCACCAGGCCGAGGAAGACAAAATGCACCGGAAAAATCACCAGCGTATTCTCCGAAAGCCAGCCGGCAATTCCTGACGCCGGCAAGAACTTCGAAATGCATAAAACGGCGACGATGCCGAACAGGGAAACCGGCAGGTAAAGCAAGGGCTGCACACCGAAATACATGGTAGCCAGGTCTACCCTGTCGTTCCATTGCCCGGCGCCGACAAGCGCCGCCGCCGACACCAAGCCAACCAGGAGCAGCGGTCCGGCGCGCATGGCGTCAAACCAGGCACGTGCGCGGGCATGCTGCCCGATCGCATAAAACGACAGCGCCGCCCACATCGTATCCAGGCCAAGCAGCAGCCTGTAAGGCGGACGGCTGACGACCAGCGTGACGGCAAATCCGAGAATCGCAAAGCAGCAGGTGGCGGCGGTCAGGTTCAACAGCTTGCGCGCAGCCTGGTACACGATCACCGTCGCCACCAGGCAAGGAAAGAACCAGAGCGGCGGATTGATATACAGGTCCGGCTCCAGGCCTGTCAGCAAGCCGGCGATGGGGTCGTACCACGGGCGCCCGGCCGACAAGGCCGCTTTTACCCCGACGTTGCGGGTGGCAAACCAATACAGGTAGGCGAAACAGAAAAACAGGAAATAGGGCCACGCCAGGGTGCGCAATATTTTTTTTGCATGGGCAGGCACGGATTCCGCCAATTTATCCGGCTTGAGCAGGAATCCGGAAATGAAGAAAAACAGCGGCACATGGAAGCTGAATATCAGGCGCACTATATTGTCCGGCAAACCTTTGCTGTGGCCGATGACGATCAGGACGATGCCGATCGCCTTGGCATTGTCGATGAATACGTAGCGGCCGGCTGCGGCCGAACTGAGCGATGAGCGCTGAAGCGATGGAAACAATCTCATCCGGACCGCTATGCGAAAGGCAGCGCCGCATCAGGCTTGGCCGCCAGGATCACGCGCTTGAATTCCGACTGGATCCGCGCCAGCGCCTGCTCCGATTCCGCTTCGAAACGCATCACGACCACCGGCGTGGTATTGGATGAACGCGCCAGGCCGAAACCGTCCGGATATTCGAC
>NZ_JBWKQR010000029.1:0-15750 GCF_059418905.1 Collimonas sp. GW821-FHT07E08
ACATCATGGGCGCTTCGTCGTGCATCCAGGTCGATTCGATGTAGTCGCGGCTTTCTTTCAAGGCGGCGCGGGAAGAGTCGGCCAGCGTGACCGGCAGATGCGGCGCGCGGGCGACGTCGACCACTTGCTGGGCGGTCAGGTTGAAGCCGTCGATGGTGATGGTGGTAGTAGTCATGTTCAAGTCCAAAGTAGATTAGCGTTTAAAATTTTCGACAAAGCGGCTGAACGCCTGGGCGGCGAGGGCGGCGTCGTCGGTTGTCATGATTTCGTCAGGATGGTGGCTGATGCCGCCGTTGCCGCAGCGGACGAACAGCATCGCCACATCGGTGATGGCGGCCATCGCCATGGCGTCGTGGCCGGCGCCGGACGGCAAGTGTTTCGGCGCCGATCCGCCGGCTTCGATCGCGGCCGCCAGCTGCTGCTGCAGCCACGGCGCGCAGGGCACGCTGGACGCTTCGTGGGTCTTGCGGGTGTGGACCGCGACATTGCGGCGCTGGCCGACCTGTTCGATCCTGGCCAGCACATCGGCCACCGCTGCCTGCCTTGTCTCGTCTTGTTCGGCGCGGATGTCGATGGAGAACAGCGCCTTGCCCGGCACCACGTTGGCGGCGCCGTTCGGCACGTTGAACTGGCCGACGGTGCCCACCAGCCCGCGCGTGCCATGGCAGCGCTGTTCGATATACAGGCCGATTTCGGCGGCCGCCATGGCGGCGTCGCGCCGCATGTCCATCGGCACCGTGCCGGCGTGGCCGGCCAGGCCTTCGATCTCCACCATGAAGCGCGATGCGCCGGAGATGGCGGTCACCACGCCCAGCGGCAGGCCTTGGTTGAGCAGCACCGGCCCTTGCTCGATATGCACTTCGACAAACGCCAGCACGCTTTCCGGCGCATACGCCGCCTTGCCCAGGCCGGCGGCGTGAAAGCCGGAGGCGGCCATGACGTCGCGCATGCTTTGCCCGGCTTCGTCCAGGTTGTCCAGCACCGCCAGGTCGAAGGTGCCGGCGGCGGCGCGGCTGCCGAGCAAGGTGGCCTTGAAGCGCACGCCTTCTTCTTCGGCAAAGCCGATGATCTCGATCGCGAAAGGGAAGCGCTTGCCGGCCGCATGCCATTGCTGGACGCAGGCGATCGGCAGCAGGATGCCGAGATTGCCGTCGTACTTGCCGCCGTTGCGCACCGTATCGAAATGCGAGCCGGTCAGCAGGGCGGGCGCATCCGGCGCCAGGCCCTCATAGCGGCCGATGACATTGCCTGCCATGTCGCGCCGCACGCTCATGCCGGCCGCGCACATCCATTCCGCCAGCCGCGCCGCCGCGCCGTGATGGGCGCTGGTCAGGTAAGTGCGGGTCAGCATGCCGGGCGCTTCGCTGAACTGCGCCAGCTCGTCGGCCCAGCGCATGATCTGTTCGCCGCAAGCAGTTTGTATTTCCATATTGCAACTCATTGATGTCTCCTTGCTGTGGATTCATGGTTTTTCTTGGTTTTTTTGGATAATACTCTTGAATTCAATTATTGCATACAATAAGTGAATGCATTATATTGAATCCGGGGCGCTGCTTTTCCAGGCTCGATCCAAGGCCGAAACAGAGCACGTCCAGATATATAAATTGGTATAAACCAAACAAAACAATTAGGAGACGAACGTGCGGCGCTTTTACAAATCACTGTTTGGCCAGGTGCTGATAGCACTTGTCATGGGAATCGCGGTTGGTGTGTTGTTCCCGAAATTCGGAGAAAGCCTGAAACCTTTGGGCGACGGCTTCATCAAGCTGGTCAAGATGATCATTCCGATGATCGTGTTCTGCGTGGTGGTGCAAGGCATCTACGGCGCGGGCGAACTGAAGAAGGTCGGCCGGGTCGGCCTCAAGGCGCTGATCTACTTTGAAGTGGTGACCACGATTGCCCTGGTGCTGGGGCTGCTGCTGGCCTTCGTGTTCCATCCCGGGGTCGGCATGAACATCAATCCCGATACGCTGGACGCCAATGCGCTGTCGAGCTACGTGGAAACCGCCAACAAGGTCAGGGGCAGCAGCTTTTCCGACTTTGTCATGAAAATCATCCCGAATACCGTGGTCAGCGCATTTACTTCCGGCGACGTGCTGCAAGTGCTGCTGTTCTCCATCATTTTCGGTTCGGCCCTGTCGCTGATCGGCGACAAGGCGGCGCCTATCGTGACCGTGGTGCACAGCATGTCGGAAGCGTTTTTCAAGTGCATGTCGTTCATCATCAGGCTGGCGCCGCTGGGCGTGTTCGGCGCGATCGCTTTCACGGTCGGCAAATACGGCGTCGGATCCCTGCAGCAGCTGAGTTTCCTGGTGCTGCTGTATTTCTTTGCCGTGGTGGTGTTTGTCTTTGCGATACTGGGCACCATCTTGCGGCTGGCCGGTTTCAGCATCTTCAAGCTGATCAAGTACCTGCGCGCCGAACTGCTGGTGGTGCTGGCCACCGCTTCATCGGACAGCGTATTGCCGCAGGTGATGCGCAAGCTGGAATACATGGGCATCAAGGATTCCACCGTGGGCCTGGTGATCCCGACCGGCTATTCGTTCAACCTCGACGCTTTCTCGATTTACCTGACGCTGGCCGCGGTATTCATTGCGCAAGCCACCAATACGCCGCTCGCGGTTACCGACCTGCTGGCGATCCTGGCGGTGGCCCTGATCACTTCCAAGGGCGCGCATGGCGTGCCGGGTTCGGCGATCGTGATCCTGGCCGCCACCTTGTCCGCCATCCCGGCGATCCCGGTGGTGGGGCTGGTGCTGGTGCTGTCGGTCGACTGGTTCATGGGCATTGCACGCGCGCTCGGCAACCTGCTGGGCAACTGCGTGGCGACCGTGGTGGTGGCTGTGTGGGAAAAGGATATCGACAAGGTGCGCGCCCATGCGGTCTTGAACGGCGCCCGTCCGGCCGCGCTCGAGGATGAGCAGAGGGAACAGGCAAACCTGCAGATGGCGGCTGAAAGCCGCTCGCTGTAAGCCAAGGAAGCAAGCCCGGAGCTGCTTGCGGCCGGGCATTCTTATTCTTTTGAAGGGATCGCATTTGCAAGTACAATTTTGGTTTTAGAACAACGCTCCGAGGAAATCGCTAACATGAGCCTGTCACCAAGCCCTGCCGACAGTTCTGACGATATTGCGGCCGACATCACGACCGCAATTGCCGAGCAGCGCCTGCCGCCCGGCACCAAACTGCGGGAGGAAGCCTTGGCGCGCCTGTATTCCGTGAGCCGCACCAAGATCCGGGCGGCGCTGGTGATGCTGGCAAAAGACAAGCTGATCGACCTGGTGCCGGACAAAGGGGCGTTCGTGAGCCGGCCGACGGAAGAGGAGGCGCGCCAGATATTTTTCGTGCGGCGCGTGCTGGAGACAGCGCTGGTGCGCGAATTCGTGGCCAAGGCCACTGCCGCCGACTATGCATTGCTGGAGCAGCACCTGCAGCAGGAGCGCGAGGCGCTGTCCAAGGAAAATCCGCAAGTCCGTTCCAAGCTGCTGAGCGATTTCCACATCCTGCTGGCGCGCACGGTGGGCAACCAGGTCTTGACCGATGTCCTGACCAAGCTGGCCGGCCGCAGTTCGCTGATCACCATGCTGTACCAGTCGACCCGGGACGCTGCCTGTTCATCGGACGAGCATGTGGAATTCCTGCAGGCGGCGAAGGCCGGCGATACGGAAAAAGCGGTGCAGCTGATGCAGCACCACTTGCACCACGTTGAATCGGCTTTGCAGTTCGAGATACCGCCGCCCGGCGCCAAGAAGGATTTCGTCAAGGCGCTGCTGGCCTAGGGCCTGTTCACGCTCCTACATCTGTTTGAACAGATGGATAAAGCTGCGGCTCACTTCCAGTTTTTCAGTATGTCCCTTGATCAGCACCTGGTGGCGGCCGCGCAGGTCGCGCGTGATGCCGTCGATGGCGTTGACGTTGACCAGGGTGGCGCGATGGATCTGCCAGAACAGGTCGGGATCGAGCTCTTCCGCCAGGTCGCGCACCGGCTTGCGGATCAGCGCTTCATAGCTGGCGGTCTGGACGCTGGTGTATTTTTCATCGGAACGGAAGAACAGGATTTCCTGCACCGGGATCAGCCGCAATTGCTGGCCGATGCTGGCCTGTATCCATTGCAGGTAGACCGGCTTGGTGGCGATGCCCATCTGCTTGGCAAGCTGCGTCAGCATCGAACTCATGTCGGCCGGCGCTGAACTCAGGCGGGCCTTGAGGCGCGTTACGGTCAGGCGCAGGCGTTCGGCTTCGGCCGGCTTCAGGATGTAATCGACCGCGCCGCGCTCGAAAGCTTCAATCGCATATTCGTCGTAGGCGGTGATGAAGACGATGTGGCTTTTGCCGCCGATTTCCTGCGCTGCCTGCAGCCCGGTTTTGCCCGGCATGCGGATATCGAGGAAGGTGAAGTCAGGCTGCAGCTGGTCGACCAGTTCGATTGCTTCATCGCCGTTCTTGGCTTCGCCAAGGATTTCCAGCTCCGGCCAGGCCTGGCTCAGGCGCAGGCGGATCTGGTCGCGCATCAGGCGTTCGTCGTCGGCAATGATTGCAGTAGGCATAGGCGGATTCTAATATGAATTAACGTTTTTTCTTGACCGCGCCCGAACCCATGATGCTGGAATGCACTTCCGGGTCGCCGGCATACGTGACATCGCCGGAACCGGCAGTCGAGACCCGCAGGGCTTTGCTGGCATAGACGTGGGCGTCGCCGCTGCCGACGATCGACACGCTGGTGTTTTCCGCCATCAGGTCGAAGCCGTCGTAGTCGCCGCTGCCGGCAATCGATACCTTCAGGTCGCGCGTCTTGCCCCTTACCTTGATGTCGCCGGCGCCGGCGATGGAGGCGGTGACGACGGGAGCGTTCAGTTCGCCGCTGACGGTGCCGGAGCCGGAGATGGAAATCCTGATGCTGTCTTTGGAACTGAGCTTGCCGATGATCTTGAGGTCGCCGGAGCCGTAGATGCCTAAACTGTTGACGTCAGGCGCCGTGATATAGACGTTGATGTTGTGGCGGCTGCTGAAAAACGAATGGCCGGTGAAATAGATCTTCAATGACGAACCGCTGTTCTCCAGTTCGACCTTCGAGGCGGCTCCGTTCTCGGTTTCGATGATTGCCGGCTTGGCGGGTCCCTGGGTCAGGTACACGTTCACCGCATCCATCACTTCCAGCTGCTGGAAGCTGCCTATCTGGCGCTCCGTCTTGACGATGTCGGCGGCCGCGCTGTCGCTGCAGCTGAGCAGGGGAACCATGGCTGCAGCGGCGAGTGCAAGGACAAAAGCAAGACGCGGGATCGATTTCATATTTATTTCCTGTTGCTTCCTAGCCTGTTGGATGGATTTATTGAGGCTTGGCCCTGGCGCCGACTACCTGGTACGGCACCTCGATGGTTGAGCATACGCCGCTCGGGCTGTTGGGCGCAATTTCCAGTTGCGCCGCAGCGCCGTGCAACAGCTTGAGGCGGTCGCGGATGCTTTGCAGCCCCAGGCCGGTGCCGTCGCTGGGGAAGGCGCCGAAACCGAGGCCATCGTCAGTCACGCTGACGCGCAGCTTATTGTCTGCGACTTCCACCTTGATGCGCAAGTAGCCGCCCTCGGCCTTGCGCTCCAGGCCGTGCTTGATGGCGTTTTCCACCAGCGACTGCAGCATCATCGGCGGGAAGGCCGCGCTGCGCAAGCCTTCCGGCACCTGCAGGTCGACGCTCAGGCGTTCTTCCATGCGCATCTTCAGCAGGTCCAGGTAAGCCCGTACGATGTCGACTTCGCGTCCCAGCGTGGTGACGGTGGAAGTTTCCCGCATTTGCGGCAATACCGCACGCAAGTACTGGATCAGGCGCTTCTGCATGGCCGAGGCGCGCGGCGGATCGGTTTCAATCAGGTAGTCGACCGACGCCAGGGTGTTGAACAGGAAATGCGGTTCAACCTGGGCCTGGATCATCTGCATCTTGGCTTCCGAAACCTCGCGCTGCAGGTTGGCGTGTTCGGCGGCGGCGTTGGCCGCCCTGGCACGCGCTTCGGCGCGTTTTTTGCCGCCCATCAAAGCCTTGGTGCCGAACAGGCCGATCAGCAGCAGCAGCACAAAATTCACGAACCATTCGGAAGATTTTTTCTGGTAGCGCGCCACCTGCTGTTCGGCTTTTTCGGCAGCCGCTTCATGGATGGCGGCGACGGCGTCGTTGATCGCCTGGTTGACGTCGGCGGTCGCTTCCGGCGGCAAGGTCAGGCTCAGGCTGGCGGCATTCGGTGCAGCCGGCGTAGGTGCGGCCGGCGGCGCAGGTGGGGCGGGCGGTACAGGTGGAGCCTTTGGCGCGTCGTCGTCGGCATCGGCGTCAGCGGCAGCTGCTGCAGGCGACGCTGCAGAAGCAGCTGACGCTGAGGCCGGCGCCGCGGGCGATTTCGACGTCATCGCGCTATCGCCGTCGCCATCGTAGGTATATGTGCCGGTTTTTATATGGACGCCGGTATCGTCGATGCGGATATCGGTATTGCCTTTGTTGCGCTTGGACGGCTTGCTGGCGTGCTGGCTGACTTTTTCAATCACCAGCTCGCTGGAGGAAAACAAGGTTTCCTGCAAGATCCCGGCGGCTATCAGCACCAGTACCGCAAACAACAGGAATTTCCACCACGAGAGTTGCGTCACCCAGCTTGCTACTTTGTCGAAACCCCGCGACAGGTAGACCGAGGCGATGGATGCGTTTTTCTTGAATGCGGTGAACGAATCAGAATTCATGGAGTGGGATCGGTTTGTGCGGCAACTCAGCTAAGTTGTCGTCATTTTAAACGGAACGGACGCAGCAGTCTGATCGTTTTGCTAAAGGAATCAAAGAGCGCTGAGCGCTGGCGAGACGGTTGGTTCGGTTTTCTTGCGCGCTACCTTTTTCACGGCCTGGGCCCGCTGTTGCTGTGTAAAAGCCATTTTTTCTTCCGGCGTCATGCGCTTGCCGATAATCACGATGGGCGGCATCAGCAGCGGGATATCTTGAAGCTGCGCCTGCGACTGCGCTGCCGACGGCGCCGCGGCTTTCTTGGCCGGCGCTGCCGCCATGGCCGGGCTGGCGCCGATGCTCAAGGTCGCCAGCAGCGTGGCGGCGACCAGTAATTTAGACGTGGTGTTCATTTGCAATCTCCTGGTATATGGAACTGCGGGAACTACGGGAACTACGGTTTAGATGACGGCTTTCTTGCGGCTGGCTTCTTGCTGCGCCAGGACCGACTTTTGCTCACGGTTCAGGCGTTTGCCGACGATGGTGATGGTAGGCAGGCAGCCTTCTTCTTGCGCCATCGCCAGTTTTTCTTGCGGGGTCAGGCGCTTGGCGACGATCGTTACTGTTTGCAGGAACTCTGGATGGCTTGGGCGCTTGCCGACGATGGTGATGGTCGGCAGTGTCGAGATTTCAGTTTGTTGCGGTGCTGCTTGCGCCGGGGCGATGCTGCCAGCCAGGGTAGCGATGGACAGGATGGCGATCAGTGCTTGGCGTGCTGTGTTCATTTTTGTTCTCCTTAGGTGGCTGGTAGGTGGCAAACGTTGTTGCATGTCGTCACTTTAGGGAGGGGCGGGGCAAGTCGCCAGCTGCTTGCGACAATCTGCAGAAATGGCGGAACAGAATACAAAAAAGCCCGACTGAGCTGCAGCGGATTTGTCCGGTTTTTGGGGAAACGGTGGGAGGGGCGGCGCGGGATTGGCGTATTGTCGGCTCGCCAGGGCCTTGATATTTATTGCTTTAAAGATATTGAATCGGGAGACCTGGCAGTAAATTCACTATTTCTCTTATGCAAATCCATTCTATGCACATGCAAAAAAGTTCGTTCTCTTTATAACAAACCGGTGAGATTATCATCGCTCTTTAGCCGTATTTGTAATAAGAGGACGATGCATGACAGCCGCCGCACTTGCCAAACCAGGTCTTGCCAGGCCCGCCACGCCGTTTCGCGTGATGCCCGGGTTTCGCCTGTCGCTGGGATTTACCCTGTTTTACCTGGCCCTGATCGTACTGATCCCTTTGTCGGCGGTGTTCCTCAAGACTTTCACGCTGAGCTGGGACGGTTTTGCCGCGGCCGTCACTTCGCCGCGGGTGATGGCTTCCTATCGCCTGACTTTCGGCACTTCCTTGCTGGCGGCGCTGCTTAATGCGATTTTCGGCGGCATTGTGGCTTGGGTGCTGGTGCGTTACCGGTTTCCCGGCAAGAAGCTGATCGACGCCCTGGTCGACCTGCCTTTCGCACTGCCGACCGCGGTAGCCGGGATTGCCCTGACCGCGCTGTATTCCACCAACGGCTGGATCGGCCGGTACCTGGAACCGCTCGGCATCAAGGTCGCCTTTACGCCGCTGGGTATATTAGTGGCGCTGACCTTCATCGGCCTGCCGTTTGTGGTGCGCACCGTGCAGCCGGTGCTGGAAGACGCCGAAAAAGAACTGGAAGAAGCGGCGGCCAGCCTGGGCGCCAATCATTGGCAGACTTTTACCAGGGTAATTTTCCCGACGGTATTCCCGGCTTTGCTGACCGGTTTTGCGCTGTCCTTTGCCCGCGCCACCGGCGAGTACGGCTCGGTCATCTTCATCGCCGGCAATATGCCGATGGTGTCGGAGATCACCCCCTTGTTCATCATTACCAAGCTGGAGCAATACGACTATGCCGGCGCCACTGCGATTGCGGTGGTGATGCTGACCGCGTCGTTCCTGCTGCTGCTGGCGATCAACGTCTTGCAAGCCTGGACCCGCAAGCGCGGCCAGTCGGTCAAAGTCTAGGAGCCGGACGTGAGCGCCACCGCCAGCAATTTCAATCCAGCCACCGTCGCCGCCCAGCCCGTTGCAGGGCCGCGGGCCAGGGGCGAGCCGGTCCATGTTCCCAACGCCACCCTGGAGCCGTTGTGGGTGCGCACGCTGTTGATGACCGTGGCGCTGCTGTTCCTTGCCTTGTTCCTGGTGGTGCCGCTGCTGTCGGTATTTGCGGAAGCGTTCAAGAAGGGCTGGGAAGCCTACCTGGCGGCAATCACCGAGCCGGATGCGGTCAGCGCCATCAAGCTGACCCTGCTGACCGCCGTGATTGCGGTGCCGCTCAACCTGGTGTTCGGCGTCGCCGCTTCGTGGACCATCGCCAAGTTCGAGTTCCGCGGCAAGAACATCCTGCTGACCCTGATCGACCTGCCGTTTTCGGTGTCGCCGGTGATTTCCGGCCTGATCTATGTGCTGCTGTTCGGCGCCCAGGGCTGGTTCGGCCCGTGGCTGCGCGAGCATGACATCAAGATCCTGTTTGCGGTGCCTGGCATCGTGCTGGCGACCGTCTTCGTCACCTTTCCCTTTGTGGCGCGGGAACTGATTCCCTTGATGCAGGCGCAGGGCAGCGAGGAAGAAGAGGCGGCCCTGGTGCTGGGCGCGTCCGGCTGGAAGACTTTCCGCCACGTGACCTTGCCGAATATTAAGTGGGGGCTGCTGTACGGCGTGATCTTGTGCAATGCGCGCGCCATGGGCGAGTTCGGCGCGGTGTCGGTGGTGTCCGGCCATATCCGCGGCGAGACCAACACCATCCCCTTGCAGGTCGAGATCCTGTACAACGAATACAACTTCCAGGCGGCGTTTGCGGTGGCTTCGCTGCTGGCGTTTCTGGCGCTGCTGACCCTGGCGCTGAAATCGTTCATCGAATGGCGTTTGCGCGAAACGGTATTGCCGCACGGCGCCGTGCATCAATCAGGACAGGAGCAGGCATGAGCATCCAGGTAAGCAGCATCAACAAGCGCTTCGGCGAGTTTGTCGCACTGAACAATGTGTCGCTGGAATTCCCCACCGGGGAGCTGACCGCGCTGCTGGGGCCTTCGGGCTGCGGCAAGACCACTTTGCTGCGCATCATCGCCGGCCTCGAAGCGCAAGACAGCGGGCAGGTCCTGCTGGAAGGTGAAGATGCTTCTTCGCGCCATGTACGCGAGCGCCAGGTCGGCTTCGTGTTCCAGCACTATGCGCTGTTCAAGCATATGACCGTATTTGAAAACATCGCCTTCGGCCTGCGCGTCAAGCCGCGCTCGCAGCGTCCGAACGAAAGCGCGATCCGGGAAAAGGTCACCAGCCTGCTGGAGCTGGTGCAGCTGGACTGGCTGGCGGATCGTTATCCGCCGCAGCTGTCGGGCGGCCAGCGCCAGCGCATTGCCCTGGCGCGGGCGCTGGCGGTAGAGCCGCGCGTGCTGCTGCTGGATGAGCCGTTCGGCGCGCTCGACGCCAAGGTGCGCAAGGAATTGCGGCGCTGGTTGCGGCGCTTGCACGATGAATTGCATGTCACCAGCATCTTCGTGACCCACGACCAGGAAGAAGCGCTGGAAGTGGCGGACCGGATCGTGCTGATGAACAAGGGCAATGTCGAGCAGGTAGGCGCGCCGCAGCAGGTCTATGAGAATCCGGCTTCGCCTTTCGTCTACGGTTTCCTGGGCAACGTCAACCTGTTCCATGGCCGCGTGCACCAGGGCGTGCTGGATACCGGCGGCGCGGTGTTCGACGCGCCGGAACACGCCGCCGCGCAAGACGCGCAAGGTATCGGCTACGTGCGGCCGCACGACCTCGAAATCGATCGCTACACCGCCGGCGCCGAAGGCATCGTGGTGCAGCTGCGGCGCGCCCACGCCATCGGGCCTCTGGCGCAGCTGGAATTGGAGCGAAGCGGCGGGGCAGACGCCGGCCTGATCGAAGCAGTGATTTCCAGCGAACGTTTCAAGCAGCTCGATTTGAAAGATGGCGAAACCCTGGTGGTGCGTCCGCGCCGCCTGCAGGTGTTCGTCGATCAGCAGGCAACACGCTAAGGAGAAAATTATGAATTTTCAGCAATTACGTTCTATCCGCGAAGCAGCGCGTTGCGGTTTCAACCTGACCGAAGTGGCGAATGTCCTGTTTACTTCGCAGCCCGGCGTCAGCCGCCAGATACGCGAGCTGGAAGAAGAGCTCGGCGTCGATATTTTCATCCGCAACGGCAAGCGCCTGATCGGCTTGACCGATCCGGGCAAGGGTATCCTGAAGATCGTCGAAAGGCTGCTGCAGGAAGCCGAGAATTTGCGCCAGGCCAGCCAGGAATACTCGGGCGAAACCAGCGGCACCTTGACGGTGGCCGCCACCCACACGCAGGCGCGTTATGCCTTGCCGCGCGTGGTGCAGGGTTTCCGCGCCAGTTTTCCCGATGTCCGCATCGCGCTCCAGCAAAGTTCGCCGGAACATATTGCCGACTGGGTGATATCGGGCAAGGCCGACGTCGGCATCGCCACCGAGGGCCTGACCCAGTTCAAGGAACTGATTTCTTTCCCGTGCTACGAGTGGAGCCATGTGCTGGTGGTGCCGGAGAACCATCCCTTGCTGGACATCAGCGGACCGGTCAGCCTGGCCGACCTGGCAGCCTATCCCTTGATTACCTACGATATCGGTTTCACCGGCCGCGGCCATATCGACGATGCCTTCAGGACGGCCGGCATTACGCCGGACATCGTGCTGACCGCGATGGATTCCGACGTCATCCAGCAATACGTGTCGCTTGGCCTGGGCGTTGGCCTGGTGGCTTCGATGGCGACCGAGCATAGCCGCCAGAACGGCTTGCGTTCGATCGAGGTGTCGCATCTGCTGGCCTCCAACGTGACCCGGCTGGCGGTGCGGCGCGGCGCTTACCTGCGCTCTTACACCTACGATTTCATCTTGCAGTTTGCGCCGCAGCTCAAGCGCGAAGATATTGTCGAGGCGCTGCAGGCGGAACCGGGCGCTGGCAGCAACGGTGTGCACAAGGGCGATTTTGAGCAGCGCATCCTGAAAATAGCCTGAGTCGAGCAGTGCTTCTAAACCCTGCCAGGCAGGGCCGGCGTCACGTTCTTGTCATATTCAGGCGCTACGATTTCGTTTGTCTCCTCCGTTCCTCCTCGGGTTCGGATTTAGCCCGCTGCCGTAAGGCCAGCGGGCTTTTTCTTTGGCGCCCTGTGTCCTGCCGGGCGCTTGGGTTTGCATTGCAGCAAAGAAAGTTGCTGTTTAATAATCAGGTTCATCCTGTACTCAATTGCCTTGCTGATATTGCCTGGCTAGCCCGGGCGTCTTAAGCGGGTCGGGCAAAACACTTCATTTGATTAATCGTGGCCACGTAAATGGAGCTTTCCATGGACTGGACACAACTGATCATCGGGCTGGCCAGCGGCGCCGCCTGTTTTTATTCTGGCCGGCGCAAGGCCGCGGCGCATTCGCGCACCAGCGCCGGACCGCGATAAATCAGGCCGGTGTACAGCTGCACCAACGCCGCGCCTGCGGCGACCTTGGCTTGCGCATCGGCGCCGCTGAAGATGCCGCCGACGCCGATGATAGGCAAGGCGTCGCCCAGTTCGCCATGCAGCTGGCGCACCACGCTGGTGGATAGAGCCAGCACCGGCGCGCCGGACAAGCCGCCGGCTTCATCCTCATGCTGCAAGCCGCGGACGGCGTCGCGGCTGATGGTGGTGTTGGTGGCGATCACGCCGTCTATCTTGTGCCGCAGCAAGGCGTCGGCGATGGTCTTGATCTGTTCGGCGTCGATGTCCGGGGCGATTTTCAAGGCGATAGGGACATAACGCTTGTGCTGGTCGGCCAGTTTCTGCTGTGCCTGCTTGAGTTGCGACAGCAGGGCGTCGAGTTCCGATGCGCCTTGCAGCTGCCGCAGGTTCTTGGTGTTGGGCGAGGATATATTGACAGTGACATAGCTGGCGTAGGGATAGACTTTCTGCAGGCAGTGCAGGTAGTCTTCGGCGGCGCGCTCGATCGGCGTATCGGCATTCTTGCCGATGTTCAGGCCCAGCACGCCTTGCCGCTCCTGGTAGAACCTGGAAGCCTGGACATTGGCGACGAAGGCGTCGACGCCGCCGTTGTTGAAGCCCATGCGGTTGATGATGGCGTTGGCCGCCGGCAGGCGGAACATGCGCGGCTTTGGATTGCCGGCCTGGGCGCGCGGCGTCACCGTGCCGACTTCGATCGAACCGAAGCCCAGCGCCGCCAGGCCGTCGATATAAGCGCCATCCTTGTCCAGGCCAGCCGCCAGCCCGACAGGGTTAGGAAAGGTGATGCCCATGACCGTGCGCGGATCGGCCGGCGTCTTGCCTAGCAGGGAAGTGAGCCCGAGGGCTGCGGCGCGGCGCAATGCAGGCAGTGTCAGGTTGTGGGCGGATTCCGGATCGAGTGAAAACAGGGCGGGGCGGGCGAAGGCGTACAGGAGTTTGGCTGGCACGATAGGCGGCTGTAAAAGATGGTGCAAATTAGGAGAATAGCGACCGCAGTGAAACTGCGGTCGCTATTCTAACGCACTCCATTCGCCTTGCCGCAGCGCTTCCAGCGGCTGGAAGTTGATTTTATAAGCCATTTTCGGGCTTTCCTTTATCCAGTAGCCGAGATAGACATATGGCATGCCGAGCTGCTTCGCCTGGCCGATCTGCCACAAGACATTGTAGGTGCCGTAGGAAGCGCCCGGCACATCGGGATCGTAAAAGGTATACACCGACGACAAGCCGTCGTTCAGGACATCGATGATGCTGACCATGCGCAGGGTGCCGTCGGCTTCGCGGAATTCGACCAGGCGGGTGTTTACCTTGCTTTGCAGCAGAAACTGCGCGTACTGGTCGCGGCTGTCCTGGTCCATGCCGCCGCCGCAGTGGCGCGCGGTCTGGTAGCGCAGGTACAGGTCGTAATGTTCATGGACATAAGCCAGGTTGGTGACCAGCGTGGTCAGCTGGCTGTGGCGGTCCCAGGCGCGGCGCTGGCTGCGGTTCGGCTGGAACGACGCTACCAGCGTGCGCACCGGCGTGCACGCCTGGCAACCGTCGCAATACGGCCGGTAGGTAAAGATGCCGCTGCGCCGGAAACCGTTCTTCACCAGCTCGGAATAGACGTCGGCGTTGATCAGGTGCGACGGCGTCGCCACCTGCGAGCGCGCCTGGCGGTGGTCCAGGTAGCTGCACGGGTAGGGCGCCGTGGCGTAAAACTGCAGGGTCGAAAATGGCAGATCTTTTAAGTGCGTCATGTGCGTTCCGGCTGATGACCTATACCTGATAATTTACACCGTAATTCCGGTTTGCATAAGAGCTAATCGCTGAACAAGGGCAATGGACGCCAGCCGTGGATTTGCGGCTGGGCGATGGCTTGCCTCAGGTGCCGCAGGAATTCGTTGCGCGCTATCGGCGCGGCGCCCAGCGAAGCCAGGTGGCCGGTCTGCTGCTGGCAATCGATCATCGCCACGCCGTGCTGGCGCAGGAAGTGCACCAGGTAGGCCAGGGCGACCTTGGATGCGTCGCTGACCCGGGTGAACATCGATTCGCCATAGAACATGTGGCCGATGCTGACGCCATAAGCGCCGCCCACCAGCCTGCCGTCCAGCCAGACTTCCGAGGAATGCGCATAACCGAGCCGGTGCAGCGCGCGGTAGCCGGCGACGATGTCTTCCGAGATCCAGGTGCCGGCGCCGTCGCGGCGCGGCGCCGCGCATTCGCGCATCACGCGCTCGAAGGCGAAATCGAAACGGACCTGCCAGCGCCGGTCGGTGGAAGCGCTGCGGTGCACCTTGCGCAAGGTCTTGCGCAGGCTGGAGGAAATGACGAATTGGTCTGTCTTGAGCACCATGCGCGGATCGGTGCTCCACCAGAGGATCGGCTGGTTCTCGGAAAACCAGGGGAAGATGCCGTGCCGGTAAGCGTCCAGCAGGCGCCGCGGCGACAGGTCGGCGCCGGCCGCCAGCAAGCCGCCCGCGCCATCCTCGTCGGTCAGCGCCGTGCTGACGTCGGGAAACGGGCTGTCCAGTTCAAGCCAGGGGATCATCGCGGCTCTCCGCTGGCGCCTTATTTGGCCGTCAGGCCGGCGCGCATGGGTTTGAAGATGTCTTGCGCATGCAGGTTGAACTGGCCGCCTTCCTGGCGGATTTTCTTGGCGTCGGCGAAGAAGGCGCGCAAAGTGATGTCGACGGTGGGAAAGGCGATTTCATCCCACGGGATTTCGTTTTCCGTGAACAAGCCAACTTCCAGGCTTTCAATGCCGGCGGCGTAATCGAGGTCGAGCAAGGTGGCGCGATAGAACAGGTGCACCTGGTGCACATGCGGCACGTTGAGCAGCGAAAAAAGCTCGTGCAGTTCGATCCTGGCGCCAGCTTCTTCCAGGGTTTCGCGGCGGGCCGCATCGCCGGTGGTCTCATCGTTTTCCATGAAGCCGGCGGGCAGGGTCCAGTAGCCGTATTGCGGCTCGATCGCACGCTTGCACAGCAGCAGGCGCAGCTCGCCATCTTGTTCCCATACCGGGATCGAGCCGATCACCATCTTCGGATTCTGGTAATGAATGGTGCCGCAATTGCTGCAGACATAACGCATGCGGTTGTCGTCCGGCGGAACCTGCAGGCTGACGGGATGCGCACATTCGGAACAAAATTTCATAGGCGGCAATAGATAGTTTGAATCGGTAGTTTGGGAGTTTAGCATTGCCTATTAGATAGGGCTGTTCTTAATCCGATTGTCTGTATTGGTTGCATTGCACTGCAATACACTATATACTTTCATTCTTCAGACGCGGGGTGGAGCAGTCTGGCAGCTCGTCGGGCTCATAACCCGAAGGTCGTAGGTTCAAATCCTGCCCCCGCAACCAGTTACAGCAAGAAGGCTCGCGGTAAAGTAAAAAGCCGCAGTGAAGTTTTTCTTGCGCATGAAGCCTTAAGTGGAAAACGCTTAAGGCTTTTTATATTCAGACGCGGGGTGGAGCAGTCTGGCAGCTCGTCGGGCTCATAACCCGAAGGTCGTAGGTTCAAATCCTGCCCCCG
>NZ_JBWKQR010000029.1:15850-21000 GCF_059418905.1 Collimonas sp. GW821-FHT07E08
CAACCAACGCAGAATAAGAAATTATTCTTGCCCAAAAAACCCCAAGTGCATCGCACTTGGGGTTTTTTGTTTTTTCTGCCCGGCTTTTTTATGGCCCGATGCATGCCTGAATCAAGTGCATTATTCTGCGATGCACCAATATCATCCCTTATCTGCCGGCGGCCTGATCCGGCCCCGTGCCTCTTCCGTTGCATTTAAATCAACCGTATTGCCAATCTTCGACCTTGCGGCTTGTCTGCTGCAATCACCATTTTGTTGACATAAAAACAGTTATCCGGCCGGGCATTGCCATCGTTTTGGGGCAGTTGCTGCTCACCATTTCGGTGCCGGTTTTGCACCAAAGTGGTATTACGAAAAAACTACCAATTTGAACTGGCATTGGCGGCTTGCGCCATGTTTTTCGTGATGCTGCGACGCAGCGTGTTTAGTGCTTTTGAGTAATGCCGCTTCATTTCGATAACGGCTGTGAAATTTTCCTGGGAAAAGATAAAAAAACTTTTAAATATTCAATTTCACCCGCTTTTATGGCATTTCAATACAAATGATAACGATGGGCCTGGCGCTTGAAAATCACTTGTTTTCATAGAGAAAATTGCGAAAAAATAGGATGCGGAAAGGGTGCGTGAAAGGGCGACTTTGCTGTCTGCAAGAAGTTCCGTATGAAAATCGCGAAATTCTCATTTTTCAGAAAATAGGCGCTTCTTCAGGTCCTGTTTTGAAAAAAAGCGACCAGTCCACTCCACTAAACAACAGTCATGTAGTTTGTAAAATAGTGAATGTAAACAACGGTATATATAGATATACGAATTGGTAATTTTGATACCAATAATTTATTTATGTAATACCAGTTGAATGCCTATTGACAGCCACTTTTACGGTCCCTAGAGTGTCCTCAGCGCAACGTTTCCAAAGGGAATTCGTGAGCTTGGACGTAAGGCAGATGCGGAAGCTTGGTGCGGGGCAGGGTACGCACGGCATTTTCCCCAGGCGGTTTTTGGAGAAGGACCGGCCAGGGAAATTGTTCTACAAGCGGCGCTATGCAGCGTCTTGTTGGTTGGATCTTGTTGTATTGGCGACTGTATCGAAAAAAAGGTTCTCCCCTTTGTCGGCCTGAAGCGACCTCAAGCCACAGCGTGGAGAAGTCAATGAAAAAAATGGCCTGCTCGAGGATTCCGGGGCCGCAATCGATGGGGAGAACGGTAAGTGAATAAAAATTTAACACCAATAGCATCTGCAGTTGCGCTGCTGGTCATGGCGGCAGCCATGCCGGCCTATGCGCAGCAGGCAGATGACGCAGCTTCCAAAGCTGACGGCAAGAGCGCCGACAAGGGCGGCATTGAACAGGTCACCATCAGCGGCATCCGCGGTTCCTTGCAAAAATCCCTGACGCAAAAGCGCAACGCCGATTCGCACGTGGAAGTCATCACCGCCGAAGATATCGGCAAGATGCCGGACAAGAACGTTGCCGATTCGCTGTCGCGGGTTCCAGGCGTCACCATCGGTAACGCCGGCGCCACCGAAGGCGGCTTCGACGAAGCGGACCGGGTCAGCATGCGCGGCACCAGCCCGAGCCTGACGCAAACGCTGATCAACGGCCATGGCGTCGCATCCGGCGACTGGTTCGTGCTGGACCAGTCCGGCACGGTCGGCCGCAGCGTCAGCTATACGCTGCTGCCTTCCGAGCTGGTCGGCTCGGTGGTGGTCCACAAGAGCTCCCAGGCTAGCCTGGTGGAGGGCGGAGTCGCCGGTTCGGTCGACATCATTACCCGCAAGCCTCTGGAGTTCAAGAAACAGTTCACGGCTGAAGCAACCCTCGGCGCCGTGTATGCCGACCTGCCGGGCAAGACCGATCCGCAGATCAGCGCATTGGTGAACTGGAAGAACGAAGCCAACACCTTCGGCATCCTGGTGCAGGCATTCTCGGAAGAGCGCCACCTGCAGCGGCAAGGGCAGGAAATCCTGGGGTATACCCAGATCGCCCCGGGCAGCAAGATCGCTCTCGCACATCCAGACCTGGCCGGCGTATATGCGCCTAACCTGATCAACTCTGCCCTGTTTGAGCAGCAGCGCAAGCGCACCGGCGGCTTGATCGACGCCCAGTTCAAGGTCAGCAACGACTTCTCGTTCGACGTCAATGCCTTCACGTCGGAAATGAAGGCGGCCAACTACAACCGCAGCTATGAATTCTGGGGTGCGCAAGTCATCAACGCCGGCGCCGGCCAGTCGCCGAATCCTGGTTACACGGTGAAGAACAACACGCTGACATCGGCTACCTTTGCTCCTGTAGCCGGCACCAACTACGGTGTCTACGACCAGATTTCACGTCCTGACGAAAGCGCCAGCTCAAACTTCGTCGAGCTCAGCACCAAGTGGCGCGCAACCGATTCGCTGACCTTCACCACCAAGCTGGGTACTTCTGCCGGCGAAGGCAAGACGCCTACCCAAAACGTCGCGGAATGGAATGTCGGCGTGGGCGCCGGCGCAGGCTACCAATTGAACGGGACCGGCACTGCCGCCAACTGGAACCTGGGTGCAACCAATAATTCCAGTCCTGCCGGCCCTACCACAACGTTCGGCTGGATCTTCGGCGACCAGAACATCAACGTCAAGGACAAGGAAAACTGGGCCCAGGCTGACGGCGAGTATTCCACTGACTGGGGGACCTTGAAGACGGTGCAGTTCGGTTTGCGCTATAACGACCACAAACGCAGTTCCGAAGGCGTGATCGGCCAGGGACCGACGGCGGCTGCCCAGGACCCAGCCAATTTCCCGCAGGGTTATCAGAATTTCCCGGGCAATTTCGGCAGCGGACTCGGCAGCGGTTTCCCGACCAACGTGTGGTACTACTCGCCGGGCCAGCTGGCAGCGTTCAACGCCTTCACCAAACGCGATCCGATCACGCGTGAAGACTGGAATTCCGAGTTTTCGGTCAAGGAAAAGAATACCGCCGGTTACCTGCAAGGCAATCTCGAGGGTGACCGCTGGAGCGGCAATATCGGCCTGCGCGTAGTCCAGACCAAGGAGAATGTCCTCTCCAACGTCGCCGCGCCGGCTACCGCGCCGGGAGCGATCACGACTTCCGACTTCGGTCCGTTCGTCAGGCAGAATGTCAACCACAGCTACGTCGACGTGCTGCCAAGCATGAACCTGAAGTTCGACTTGAGCAAGGATGTGATTGCCCGCTTCGCCGCGTCCAAGACCATGACCCGTCCGGATTACTCGGCGCTGGCTGGCCAGGTAACGCTGACGCCGCCGGCCCAGTTCGGTTCGATCGGTTCCGGCACCGGCGGCAATCCGGACCTGAAGCCAATCACATCGAACAACTTCGATGCTTCGCTGGAATGGTATTTCGCTCCGCGTTCCCTGGTGTCCGCAAGTATCTTCAACATGAACCTGACCAGCTATGTCGGCCTGGGCTCGGTCACCAGAAGTTATGTCACCAGCACGCCTGACCATCCTGCCAACTACATGGCGGATTACCAGCTGACAGTGCCGATCAACACCAGCGGCACCGTGAACGGCATCGAACTGGCATATGAAATGCCGTTGGGTAAAAACTTCGGTTTTGCCACCAACGCCACATTCATCAACGCCTATGATTCCAGCAACGGTCCCCTGGTCGGCGCCTCGAAGCGTACCGCCAACCTGACGGCTTATTATGAAGATGAGCGTTTCAATGCGCGTATTTCGTACAACTACCGCAGCGCTTTCTACAGCGGCCTGGATCGCAGCACGGCGTTCTATCAAGCCGGCGTCGGCACCCTGGCAATGTCGCTGGGCTACAAGTACAGCGAACAGCTGTCCTTCACGCTGGATGCACAGAACCTGAACGACCCGACCTTGAAGTACTACGCGCTCAATGAAGACCAGCCGCGTGCGTTCTACAAGAACGGCCGCCAGTTCTACCTGAATGCGCATCTGAAGTTCTAGCAGCAGGAAGCCGGCATGCCGCCGTCCAATAGCGGCATGCCGGTGGTTTCAGATAGAAGTGAGAGTTGACGTTGATTTCGCCGTGAGAGCGCTGATGACCGGATGTTGTTGTGGTGGGCTTGAATGCAAGACGCTCTCCGGTTTTTTTACCAATGCAGATGAAACTGACGATATGCAGGCAGATCGCACAGATCAGGCCGGCAACAGATCAGGCGCCAGGCGGACGGCATAGTCAATATCGAGATTGCCGGAACCCAGGCGAATAAACAGGAGTCGTTGTATGGATTTCACGCAGGATGGGAAAAATCCCTCCAATAACGTAGTGGGCATCAGCGTGGTGGTTGTTCTGCATGTCCTTATCGTTTATGCGCTGCTTACCGGGCTGGCGCGCAAGGTTGTAGAAGTGATCCAGCAGCCGGTCGAGACCAAGATCATCGAAGAATTCAAGCCGCCGCCACCGCCGCCGCCGGACAAGCCGGTGCCGCCGCCGCCAAAATCGGTCGCGCCGCCACCGCCGTTCGTTCCTCCACCAGAGGTAAAGGTAACGCCGCCGCCGCAAGATAACGTGATTGCAGCGGTAACAAACGTCAAGCCGCCGACCAATGACTTGCCTACTTCGGTAGCGCAGCCGTCGGCTGCCGGCGAGGCTGGGCCGGCGCACACCAGCGCCAAGATTGCAGGAAATTGCGAGAAGCCGGAATACCCGCGGTCGTCCTTGCGCAATGAAGAAGAGGGCATGGTGACGGTCAAGCTGACCATCGGCGCCGACGGCAACGTACTTGATTCAGCGGTTGAAAAAAGCAGCGGTTTCAAGGACCTTGACCGGGCCACGGTAAAAGCCTGGAGCCTGTGCCATTTCAGTCCCGCCATGGCCGATGGCAAAGCGGTGCAGTCGTCGACCAGGATGCAGTATGTCTGGAAGCTCGAGTAGGCGCAGATAAGTGCAAATGCACGCAAATACACCATCACGTCGCGATTGCGGCAATCTACTTTCTACAATTTGGAGCATCAGCATGTCTATCACTCGTAACCGCTTATCCGCCCTTGCCACCGCCCTGATGATCTCCGCCGCGACGATCTCGGCACCACTGGCAGCAATCGCCCAAACACCAGCCGCAGCATCGGCTGCCGCAGCGTCGGCTCCAGCAGCTGCAGATGCGCCGAAAGCGGCCGACACTGCTGCAGCGGCATCGCTGGCAGACACCCCAACCCCGCCGCCA
>NZ_JBWKQR010000030.1:0-19340 GCF_059418905.1 Collimonas sp. GW821-FHT07E08
GACCTGCCGGTAGCTAATACCGTAGATTCCAGCACTGAGGCAGTAAGTCCAGCAATGGTGCTCATCGGCAGATTCTGAATCTGGTATTGCGACAAAAGTGCAGGAAACTGTCCCATTTGCACAGCGTTCAAATGCGACAAAAAGGGCTTAAGACTGTTAGCATTTACCGTAATCGCGCGTAATTGATTGGCGCTCAGCACCGCTATTACTGCTGGGGATAGGGCATTGAGTTGCACTGCGGATAAGGCAGCAAAGGCTGCGGGGGTAATTGGGCTAATTTGCGCAGTACTAAACCAGGTCGAGAAATAGGCTTGATTAACAATGCCAGTGATATTGTCGGCGGTAAACCCCGCAAAGGCGCTTGGATTCATCCAGTCCAGATGGGGTAATTGAGTGACTTGCGCACTACTGAGTTGCGCAAGTTGCGCAGAGTTAATCCCCTTAACAGCAGTAGCAGACAAGGTATTGAATTGGGTATTGCTAAATTGGGCAAAGATGCCAGGCTCAATGAATCCGATCGTGGTGCTAGTGAGTGATGCTGTATTTAATGCCTGGATATAAGCTGATCCAGCCGTGGTCAGGGTCTGGGTAATTAGCGCAGGTGTCAAGCCTTCTACCAGAAAGTGTTGGTTCACGGCGGCAAATTGAGCGGGGGTTAATGCTTGAATCAGAGTTAGCACTTGCGCTGCATTGAGTTGCCCTGGCCAAAATAGATTAGCGGCATTCATTAACTCTGTTGAAGAAGCATGCCGCAAAGTTACGGCAAACAGGCTATTAATCAAGGCTAGGGGCATGGCGGCCAACACAGGGGCAGGAATATGACAGAGCAAGCCTTGTTCATTTAGCGCATCGGCCAGAGTGGCACTTAAATTGGCCAGGTCGGCTTGGGTAAACTGCGCCAATGTGGCTTGTAAGCCAGCCAGGTTGGCCCGGTAGGTGACGTTGTAGATACTAGGATTGTCTAACAGTACAGATAAGGTCGTGGGAGTGAGCGCTAATACGGTTTGGACACTAAAAACAGTGGGGTTTACCGAGACAGGTACTAACAGTGAGTTCTCATTAATATTAAGTAACTCCATCCCAGTGCTGCTATTAGTAACATTAGCAATTCCTGCCGCATACATACCCATGGAGATACCGTTAATAATTATACTAGCTGTCATGATTGCATACCGTTAAAAAGAGTTGAGCCATTCGTAGGCCATGCTAAGAATGTAAAGAGAAAAGATGGGAACGATTTCGATTTTGTCGCAGTAAGAGCGGCAGAGAATGATGGCGATATCGAAAAGCACACGAATGGTATTTGCTCGCAACGCTAGTAGCGTATTAAATAAGTAAAAAATAACAGTAAAATTGTGCAAATTCTATAAAAAATCTATATTGTCAACTGTCAATATTGGCAGGTAATTTGATTCATCTCGTTATACACAAGCCTGATTCGGCGATGAGTCCCTGAAAAAATGTTTACATTTTCGGCATTGTTCATTTTTGGTGACCACTCATCCGGCGTTTTTAGGAGATTTTAGTGAGCGTTAACCAATGATCGGGCGAGTTGATTTAAGATGTAATTATTTGTCATTAGGATAATTTTTCTCGCAATGAAAATTACTCTCCAAAAATGTCAGTAACCCGCATTCTCGTCGCCATCAAATGCGTAATGGCTCTTCAAGCGTTCAATTGCCAACAAACCATCCGGCGATAGCGAATAACTTTGATTGCAGTCGTACGATGGTTCATGAACTAAAGAACCGTGCGTTGGAGGCTGCCGCCAACGCCTTTGAAGATGCCATGACGAAACGCTATTTGCCATTCCGGTCAGCAAATTATTTATCAATCAGATGATCGTGGGATTGTTTTGCATCTGCTGTTCAAGGGGGGGGGCACACAGAATTTGGAAAAAATCGGGCGCTAAGTGGAATCAGGAGAGAGCGGGGGAAATAAGGAAGTGGGAAAAGCGAATGTTAAGGATTTCTCTGGAGTTCTAGCTATTTTGTGAGCTTGCTGCGAGCTAGCAGTCGCGCCACCGGGGGCGGATGAATATTGAATAGGCGCGCGGAATCGGCGGCTGTTTTCTGACCGGAATCGACCAGGTCGACATTTTCTTTTTGTTGCCGTGACGTCAGCTTAGAGTAACGACCGCCAATTCGGTCTTCTCCACGGGCGGCCAACAAGCCGTTGCGGGTAGCAAGTGCCTGCATGATGATGAACTCCAAACGCTCTAGCAGAGCGGGCAAGGATTCTCGTGATTTCTGACGTAGCAGTGCCACGGTCTGCTTTTTCATGGGCGCTGCGGCTACGGTGCCAAATGAGGGGGCTTGGGGTATCTTCGCCCATCGGCTTCAAATTGGCTTTCCCCCAGCGTGGCGGACAATTCCGATAGGTATGATGTCACTATCGGAGGTATTATATGGCACGTGAAAGACGGTTATTTTCTGAAGAGTTTATTCGCGGCGTGTCGTAGGTTGGTCAATGCTGTTGACAATGACGGCGCAGTTGGTGATGGTGCATTGCCGATGGCCGCCTTTCGTAGAGGGCGCCCTCGGGCTGTACTGCACCATTCAGACCAAGGCTCTAGTACATTCGGATCGAATTCATCCAGCCTGGCCAGCCGCAGCAAAATGCCTACGTCGAACGCCGCAACCGCATGGTTCGCTACGATTGGTTGGCTCACCACCTGTTCGAAACACTTGATGAAATTCAGAACTTTGCACGCGCTGGTTATTGACCTGCAATCACGACCGGCCAAACATGGCTCTTGGTGGCATCACTCCTAAACAGAAGCTAGCTTTGGCCGCTTAACCTCTACTTTTAGCGTGCTCAAAAAAATGGAGGGATGACCTTTAATTACGTGGGCTGGCATCAGGACTTCGGTTAACGGTGTGACTGCACTGGCGTCAGGTAGACTGTCGCGATATTGCTTACGCAAGCCGAACACTACGTTGGCATTGATACCGTGTTCGAGAGCTACCCGGGCAACTGAGGCTCCTGATTGCAGAGTTTCTGCGACTATCTGGCGCTTGAATTATGCCGACTAAATGCTTCTGGCAGGACGACGGCCGCTGCCGCGCGATCATTAGTAGTTGGCATTGGTGGAGATCGTGTCCGCGATCTATTATCGCGGACGTTATCAATTGGAGTTCATGGCCGACTATTCCATTCTTTACACGTGTTTCTACAACGGCAGCCAGGTCACGCTTATGAAGCACCGCAATCGGTCAATGTATGATGCATTGCAATCACTAGCGAAGAAATTATTGGGCCTCGACAGTACCGTAGTCACATCGTTCCTGATGATGTGTTTTCGCAAAAGCACCTGGGGTACAACCCATGTAATGCCGAAATACTTTCCCAAAATAACTTGGCTCATCAAATCCAGATCGATACCCGATTTCAGCAATGGACAATTTGGAACAACGTTCGTCCCGCAACATTCGCATGGCCGCTGTTAAACGCATGGACCGTAACGTTGCAAGGAAAGTTGTATCTTTTGGCGACGATGCAAACAGTCGATGCACTTCTCGTATGGAAATCCCAAAACGCTGCGCAATACGCATTGCACAAATTTCTGGATCCATATAATTCTCGGACAACCAGTTATAGATGCGCTGATATAAGTCATTTTTTTTGTGGATTGACTTAAACGCATGTTCCTTGGAGAGCATACCGGTTTCTTCTAGGGCAAAAGAATAGAGGGATAGCACGTGTTCAAGTATTTGCGCATGCTGGCCTTCTGTCGTGGCAGCCATCACCTCAGGGGTCAAATTACCTAAATAAGTAGATAGCACTGCGCCCCATCCCTTATTACCCCGCAATGCTTGTGCAACATTGTCCTCAGGATGTGGGTCCCATGTACGAATAAGCTCAGCCGGGAATGCCAAGATGGTGATGTTGGTATTGTTCATCTCGCTTACGACTTCTTGTTTATTATCAATTAAAACAATATCCCCGCCGCAGTAAGCTGTTTCGTTTCGCGCTTGACGGATTACCCCGTGACCGCTACGCCGCATCATGAGATGGAATGAATGGCCGCTACACTGTGAAATGTGCTGGCTCGTTCGACGAGCCAAAATATGGCTTTCACCCTGCGAGTGTGCATACGCTGCATCTCCCAATTTGTGGGTGCTAATACAAGCATCGAAATTGTCGTGTGCATGGCTATCTATTTGAACGGGACTCAATGTTTTATTCACGACATCAGCCCAGTATTCAAACCGCTTCTTTCCAAACAAAACATCGGTACTCATGGTGGAGCAGGGTACTGTATCCATTGTCAACCTCGCAATTGTTAATATTTCAATTGTTCTTTGGTGTACCGATAAATTTTAACGAAGCAGCCATATTGTGCAGCTTTTGTCAGCATGGGCCTCACGTCAGCATCCAGCGAATTTTCGAATAAACTATCGCTAAATGTTAAGTTTAGTTAAATAACTAAACAATGGTCAACTTTTATCGTATAACAAGAGAAAATATATAAATATGCAATTTTTAAGAATGTTTCGCAATAAGATCAAAAAACCTAAATGTACGCATTGGAAATCATTTTCGATGCTTTTGAAAACTCTCACTAAAAATTAAACGCTCGGAGAAACCAATGGATGGTTTTGCGGTCATTCTAGAAGAGCGGCGTAAGTACTATCACGCTCTGTTGGGGCAATCCAAAAGTCAGCCCTATACGCCATCGCTTAACTTGGTACTTTTATTTAACCTTACGCAATTGCATACACCCAATCCTCAATCACAGCGAAGCTATTTGATAAAGCCATTGGAGAAATATGCCCGAGATTTCGCTTATGCAGGGGCGGAGGATATGGAAGCGAAAATCACGCATGTAGTGTTGCAATTTGGGAAAATTGAAGTCTCTTCCTCAGCCGCAAAAACATTCAAATCCACCATGGTGAACTTGAAGACGCAGACAAAAAAAGAATATTTGGGAAAAATCGACTGGATTTACGAAGCGGCCAAAAACTTGGGAGCGGCTTATCCTGGTATAAAAGGCGACATCCTGGATATTACTGAAAAAATCGGCCGATATTTTGTGGAGCTCTTTAGCAAAATCACTTTTGTCGTTCTGCTCGTCACAGATGCGGTCGCATGGATCGCCGATATGACCGAGCTGATTAAAAATGCCTTTTATGCAATTAAAGACTGGATAGAAAACTGGTTCTTGGAGCCGGCAATGTTTTGATCCGTATATCTTCAATAAAAAGATGCTGCCAGAGCACATCAATGCCGACGATTCCTGTGTAGCACATTATCTATGAAGTTAAAACGTACCCATTTTTTCCACGCCGTTTTACCTCATAAAGATCTTGATCCGCAAGTCTAAACGTTTCGTGATGCTCATTGCTTCAGACAATTTTAATATACCAATACCGACGGTTGACATCTCCCAGCTGCAGGGACGCTTCCGCTAGGCGCATTTAGATTTTCAAATTGTACTAGGATGATATGGCTGATAGTTGAATGGCGGCGCGGTGGATTGTAAAATCTTTCTATGTACTCGAACACGTCGGCACGTAAATCATCCCTGGCTCGATAGTGTTTTCTGCTTAGCCGTTCAGTTTTCATCGTCGAGAAGAAACTCTCTATCGCGGCGTTATCCGAAAGCAGCCGTTCAACTATGCATCGTTCACATGGAGCCTAACAGCCTGAACTTCGTTCCCTGGAAAGTCCAGAAGGAAGTGGCTACTGATCTGAAGCGCGTCTACAGTGCGACGACCGTCGATGAGGCCGGACCTCATCAAAATAGCCAATGGCGCTTATTTGTGCAGGCGCTAAGGCGGCAATATCGGCTTCATTTACCCCCGTAATGCCCATGCCTGGACCAGCCCCCTGATAGCCACTGGACATTTGGGCAATTTGGGTTGGTGATAAAGCCGCAAAAGCGTCTGAGGCTAAGTAGGAAACCTGCGCTGCGTTCATCCAGCTCCAGTCCGCAGGTGCGTTGGGAATCCCTGTGCGGATGGCCTCAATGGTACTAGCTGTTAGTGCACTATAGGCTCGGGCAGCAACTTGATCAAAATGCCTAATTGCGCCAAGTGCAGAGTTAGGGAGCAAGGCAACCTGCCGCTCAGTCATGCCCATACAGGCGTTTGGTGAGAGATTGCTTAATTGCGTATTGGAAAATTGGGCAAAGATACTGGGCTCAATTAGTCCAATATTCGTACTAGTGAACGCTGCGGGATTGAGCGCTTCGATATAGGGCAATCCAGCGGTATTAAGAATGTCAGTTACTTGGCGTGGTAGTAAGCCCAGCAAGAAATTTAAATTAGTTACAGCAGCAAGTCCAGCAGGTGTTAGGGCTAGCATGATGGCAAGTACTTGTGCGGCACTGAGCTGTCCAGCTGGGAACGCATTGGCTGCATCGACTAATTCAGCTGGAGAGCCATGGATGATGGTGAGCGCAAAAAGGGCATCCGCTAAAGAGGCCGGCACACTTTCTAAAATGGTAGCAGGAATAGCGGCGAGCAGGCCTCGTTTATTCAAGGCGTCTGCCAGTGCGGAATTGAGGTTGGCCAGATTGTCAACTGTAAACCGTGATAAAACCAATTCCAAGCCTGCCATATTGGCACTGTAGGTATTGCTGCCAGGATTAGCCAACAACGTATCTAATTGCATTGGAGTCAACGCCAATATATTTGATATGGTAAAGACGGCGGGGGGCATCGAGGTGGACTGGAGCGGGAGAGGCCTATTTTCATTTACTAAAAGCGCAAAGTATTCATCATTTCTCTGCAAGTTAAGGTTAATACCAGTCAAGACAGTAAATGCCTTTGTACCAATGATGATGACTTCTTCAGCAATAAGAGCTGTCGTCATGTTTGCATACCTTAAAAAAAGAGCTGCGCCATCTGTAGGCACCAGCTCAGAATGCAAAAAGGAAAGACGAGCTGCATAGGGGCGCCTGTTAGAAGACGAAAAACACGGGAATGCTCAAAATTCTTCCAAATAGAACCTTTATTTTTTCTCTTTAGAATAGGGTACTTGCTTGGCGAGCTAGCAGCATATTGAATGTAAAAAAACATAATAGAAAAATTGTGCCAACTTATAAAGAATGCATCGCCAACTCGACCTGCCGGGGATTTTCGGACCATTAGGAATCTGAGAAGATAGCTCCAAATAAGGAGCGAATTGAGTGCTAGACTGTGTATTGGTCTAATTTGCCCGGACACCTCGATAAGTAGACCATCCACCATCCGAAGAGATTTGCATGACAAGGCAACGCCGCAATTTCGATCACCGCATCAAGCTTGAGGTCGTCAAAATGATCAAAGAACAGGGACTCAGTGTTCAGCACGTATGCGAGAGCATGAGCATTGGTCCGACCGCCGTGCGTCGCTGGGTAGAGCAGTACGATGCCGAATAATCCGACCAGCCAGGCATTGGCAAACCGCTGACACCCGAACAACAACGAATCAGGCAGTTGGAGCAGGAGAACCGCCAACTGCGAGGAGATGTGGAAATTTTAAAAAGGCCTCGGCCTTCTTTGCCCGCGAGCTGAAATGAGTTTTTGACTTATCGACGAGCTGCAAACGAAGGCCATCTCTGTCGCACAGAACGGCCGTGTGCTGGGCGTTAGCCGTTCCGGTTTCTACGAAGCGAAGCGCCGTGCTACTGCATTGGTTGTTTGCAAAGCGAACTGTTGGGACAATGCAGTTGCCGAACGCTTCTTCCTGAATCTCAAAATGGAACGGGTATGGCAGCGTCAATATGCCAACCACGCGGAGGCCAAGATCGATATCGCCACCTACATCGTTGGCTCCTACAACAACGAACGTCTGCATTCAGTTCTGGGCAATCTGCTGCCCTTCCTCTACGAGCGGAACATGGCAGCAAAAAACCATCGTCGTGTCCGAATTTACTTGACCACTACAGCCCACCTATCGAGGTGTCCGGGAAAATTAGACCACTACAGACAACTGCACACGTCAAACCGGGGAATGTCAGATCAGATTGCGACAACTACATTTAAAGTACGCGCGCTTCTGCACGAAAAGGAGTCTTGATGGTTGCCAGCAAACCTGCGCTGGCTGCATCGTGAATTTCCCTTACGCGTTTCGCTACTACTGGATCGTGTAAGTGTTCGGTGCCAGCGATTTCCGCCAACCAAGTGACGTCGATCAGCTCAACACCGACTTCAACCATCCACTGCAGCGATGTAACGGTCATGTTGGAAACAGTCATATACCTCCTAAGTGTTGTGTGAACAGGGCTGTTCCTACTGCATACGAAATACGCACCAGGACATGCAAACCTCTACCAGATCTTTGCGTAACTTAACCACTTCGGCTTCCAGCTCAGCCACCGTGCGATTACTCGGGATGGCTGCAGTGATGCTTCGCCAACTGCAGCCACCCAGTTCGCCAACGTGCCCTTCGGAGCTCCTAGGCGTCAACTCGCCTCGCTTCAACGACAAACCCTGCTCCAATATCGTCATCACCGACTCCTCCCGAAACTCCAATGGCATTCCTATTTTCACTGAGGGAGGTTGCATATATCGGTCAGATGCCCCGAATAGTCCTTGTTGTACAAGGTTGTGCCAGCAACGTTGTTGGCAAAATACCTATAAAAACATTCTGCGTTCAGGTGTGGATGACCTTTTTTCTCCTGCATTTGAGGGTACAACGAGTTAGGGTCGATGACGATCTCGAACGTTTGCTTGGTGGACGCTTTTACATACTTGTAGAGCTGCTTCGCTGTAATTGTTTTTAATTTGCTTCTCGGCAAAAGCGTCATCGCCGTTGCAAAAATCCCTGTTACAGTAGGTGCGCTATAGGACGTTCCCGCAACTAGCGCCATATCATTTTGATTCCAAGGAACAGCCGCATAAAAAGGTGCGGAAACGTATTGGCCGGGTAAATTCATTGTTCCGGACGAACTCGCATCGACATAGACAACAGACTGCTTGCCATCTATGATGCCCTTTCCCGAGGTTCCCACTACGCCAATCGTATCGTCGCATGCGATCGTATATGCATTGACTCTTCCTGACTCATTGCCTTGTGCAAATATTAGGGGTACTCGATGGTTATCAGGCCTCTCCTTCAGCATCTCCCTCATGAATTTACTGCCGCAAGTCCATTTGTCTAAGAACTCCTCTGGGTCATCTTTCCATGTTTTTGTCAGCTCGTCTCCCCACAGGTTCACCCCGAACGATAAATTGATGATGTTCGGGCGCGTTGATAGCTCCTCAGGCTCTTCAGGCTCTTGAATAGTAAAGCAGGAGAACCAATTCTGGCAGTTCTCTGTGGGCGACTTGAACATGCGACGCCCACTCATCTTTGCAATCGCTTTGAACAATCCCAAATTGGAGTTGCCCTCGAACGAGACCCTATGACCGAAATGTTTGTCCGTCTCCAACACGTCGTGCCGGAAGAGCGGGTAGACGTCAATTATTGTTCGCTTAAGGGCCTCGTTTGGAATGACGCCAGCGTTGTACATTTTATCGTTCGATGGCGCGGCAAGTCTGAATAATCCTTTCATACCATGATTCAATTTAGCAGTACGATCAAATGGGTCACTCCAATTGGAGGCCGGTGCGAAACGAAAATGCGGCCCTCCTGTCATTAAACCAAACGGACCTTCGTCAAGGTAAGCAATGACGACAGTCGATTTCTCCGATTCGTGTGTTTTAGGATTCACCATCGAATCAATCCGGTGATGATTCTGCTGAGCATACGTGTTGTAATCTTGATGCATGAGGAGAACATCGGATGCCCCTAGCTGCATTAAATTGTTCTTCAAATTCTTTGCTTTCAAGTGCGGTGACTTAATCTTTATATTATTCAATGCTTCAGTCGCGTCGTGGTGATTGGGGCGATCAATTGGGTCAACAAGATCAATCCAGTTTTGATAACCAGGGTCGTCTGCCAAGGAGGGATCGTTGTACTGTAGGGCAGCTAATGTCGGCTGGCGAACCGGCTCAAGCACATTGAGCTGACAGCGTGTTTTTCGGTATTCACCTGCGCGCATGTCAGATTTTTTCCACGGTTGCTCATCTCTTATGAAAGCGGCGGCGACCTGCGCGGAGAGTGTCGCCAATGTTATCCCATTAGGCATTGAAAATTCCCAAAAACCACCCTTACCATTCACGTAATATATAGGCTTGTCAACCTCTGGAAAGTGCTCTTTGATCATTGCCATCATGCTCGCTAAGCTCCCGTCAGGCCCAATTATTCTCGGCTGATTTCCTAATTGCACGCGGATGCTGTAAATTATCTCATTCGGATTTGGATAGGCTGGCAAGTCTTTTGGAGAAATATTAGTGTGGTGTGCTGCATCGGCAATTCGACACGATTCATATGGGTCCGCTGGCGGAGGAGAGGGAGAGGGAGAGGGGCGCGTTGGTTGCACGCATCCTATGGATAATTTGTTGCTGGTGCTATTATTCCTTGATGAGCTGAGGCTATTATTAGCTGAGCTGACGCTATTGCTTCCCGATGAACCGAGGATAATATTATTATCATAATAGGGAATCGTGAAAAAATCGTTGCCCTTGGGGGCGCTATATTCTTCGATGCAGTTGCCAGTGCTAGATTTTAGATACGGGTTCACGCCGTTGGGATTTACAGCCATTGCTGAGCTCAATGCTGTCGCTAGCAGCAACATAATGATTGTTCGTACGCCGGTAAATAATTGTGGCCATAGTTCCATCAATAATCGATTCACGATTGTTCCTTTATACGTCCTAGAGTGCTAGAAAAAATGATTCAGCATATGTGATTTTTCGAAATGCGATCTATTCACATTTTATCTGGACATTCTCAGAACGCCGGAACACGAAATATTCGCCAAGTCTCTTTTTCACGGCTTTATTTGAAATATATTCAGTCGAAAATTGTCGTCGCGCACAATTATTATTTATTTTTCCATTTGGAATAAGATACTTGCTCGACAAGCCAGCAGCATATTAAATGCAGAAAAAATAATAGTAAATTTGCGCAAATTTATAAAAAATATGTATTGTCAACTGTCAATATTGATAGGCAATTTGATCGGGTGAGCGCACCTCGACTATCGGTGTAACCCCACTTAGCGCATCTCGTTATACACAAGCAGCAGCGTCGGCGGCAGCATCTTGAACAGCCAGATCAGATGGCGGTACGATCATTGAGGCGTGCTTTGCATGCCTCAATGATCGTATGACGATTCGCGCCGGCGTTGGCACCACCGACGGTGTCGTTAGTGTGAATGAATTTGAGCTTCCAGACTGGCTTTAAGCCCGCCTGGCGCATCAGCCGACGCACCTTGAAGCACCCAGCCGGATGCCGCGGTTTGACAGTTCCGTCACCATACGGCGGCTGCCATGGCTCTGGTGACTTGCCACGAAAGCAGCTCGTACATGGGCACTCGCTTTGCAAACAGCCGACGCGGTAGCACGGCGCTTCGCTTCGTAGAAACCGGAACGGCTAACGCCCAGCACACGGCAGCTCTGTGCGACAGGGATGGCCTTCGTTTGCAGCTCGTCGATAAGTCGAAAACTCATTTTTACGTAGTTCGTTCGATACACGGACTTGGCCGAACGCCGGCTGCTCCAGAGCGAATTGAGCTACGGCCACTTTAGTGGCTTCTTCAACGCGATTTCTGAGATTTGGCTTTCTACGGTTGGCATCAATCAGGGCATTCACACCGCCCGCTTCTACTGCCGTTTGATAGCGATAAAACGTGTCACGGGAAAATCCCATCACCTTACAGGCGCGAGGCACGTTTCCAAGTTCTGCAGCAAGATTGAGCAGGCCGACCTTGTGCTTGATGACATTCTGAGGAACACTACGCACGGGGTTACTCCTTGGCACTTACGCGCTGGTTTAATAAAGATTCGCACCTCTATCAAACCGGGTAACCCCACCCTTTTGATATCATCCTGGTGTGCATACGCTGGTACGCGGCGTATCCTTTGAGCTACCGACATTTTGAGGAGATGATGGCAGAGCGAGGGGTATCGGTCGACCATTCATCGATCAACCGGTGGGCAATTCATTTCCTGCCGCTCATTGAGAAATTGTCCCGAAAACACAAGCGTTCGGTGGGCGGTAGTTGGCGTATGGACGAGACCTATATCAAGGTTAAAGGCGTCTGGCAATATCTCTACCGTGCCGTCGACAAGAAGGGTAAAACGATCGACTTTCTGCTGACGGCAAAGCGAGACCGGGCCGCGGCCAAACGCTCCTTCGACAAGGCCATACGAAGCAATGGCGTTCCCGAGAAAGTCGCCATGGATAAGAGCGGCGCCAACAAGGCAGCCATCGATGCCAACAGAAGCACGCCGATCGTGGTACGTCAGATCGAATATCTCAACAACATCGTTGAGCAGGACCACCGTGCCATCAAGCGGGTGGCCAGGCCCATGCTCAACGTCAAATCCTTTCATGCGGCGAGAAATGTACTGACCGGCATCGAGTTGATGCACATGATCCGTAAGGCCCAGTTCGCCATCGCCGGCGAGGACACGATGTCTTTTTCCGACCAATTTTACGTACTGGCAGCACAAATCCGTCCAGCTTGAGCGAGCTTCGACAGCAGCATCAAAATCCATCTACCAATCCCCAGCGCGACAAAACCGTCTACCCCAATTGCGCCGCAACAGGCACCAATGCGACAGAACCTCGAGGTGGCCATCCGCATTGCCTAATTTATTGGGTATCGGGCCATTTTGCCGTCAGATCCGATTTATACAACAACGCCGCTAAATGCCATCAGTCCGCAAGCGCCCGAGGCTTGCTGCCAGCCGTAGCCGGGCAGTCTGCCAACTGGTCAGCGACAAGATGCGTTGTTGTCTTGCACTGGCGAGATCGCTTTGCGCCTTAAGCAATTCCAGGATATTACCGACGCCGACCTTATAGCGTCCTTTTGCCACATCGAAGGATTGGCGAGCACTGCGCAACAGGATATCGGTGCTTTTCAGGTTCTCGGCTTTTGTGCGCAGTGCCTGATTGCTCTTCCAGACCTCCAGCATGACCTGCTGTTCAACATTCGCCAGTTCGGCTTCTTTATTTTCGGCTTGGGCTTGCGCGCTGCGTACCTTGTATTTGGTGCTGAAGCCATCAGTCAACGGTATGTTCAGCCGCAAACCGATACTGCGACTGGTGATGGTTTGCTGGGACGATACCTGGGTGATCGGCGTATCGCTACGGTCGACGGTGGCAAACAGCGACAGCGTCGGCCGCTCCTCGGCGCGGGAGGCGTCGATCTGCGCTTGTGCCGCTTTCAATTGTGCTTGTGCCGCCAGGATCTTCGGATGGGTGCGTACTGCTTCGGAAATTAGATCGTCCACCGCCTGCTGCAGCAGCGGCGCGTCGACGGTATCGTCGAGTGCGGCCAGCATCAGCGGCGTGCTGGGGCGCAAGCCCATGACGATTGCTAGACTGCCCAGAGCATTTTGCAGGTCGCCGGCGGCTTGCGCCTGTTTCAGGCTGGCCTGGGCGTAGGACGTCTGCGCCTGCAATTTGTCGGCTAACGTGCCGGCACCGGCCTGATATTTGGCCTCACTGGCCTTGAAGCTCTCAGCCGCGGCTTGTTCCGCTTCCGAGGTGGCCGCTAACAACGCCTGGCCGGCCTGGGCATCGTAAAAACTCTGTACCGTGCTGAGAAACACCGTTTGTAAGGTGTCGTTTTGGGTAGCGTTGGCAGCGTTGAGCAGTTGCCGTGCATTTTCCTGGTTGGCGGCACGCAGCCCGAAGTCATATAACACCCAATTCAAATTCAGATTGACGTCGTTGCTGTTCGCCTTGAGCGTTGAATCGACTTGTGGAAAATCTGGGTAAGTCGTGCGGTTGTTCGCCTTGCTCCAGCTTCCGCCAGCGGCCAGGGTCGGCAGATAGGCCGCGCGACTAGCGCCAAGTGCTGCCGCTTGCATTTTGACGTTGGCCCAGGCCTGACGCGTCTGTGGATTGCGACACAAGGCGCGCTCGACGGCATCAAGTAAGGTAAGCCGACTGGGCAGTTGCGCCGCCAATCCGCAATTGTCTGCTTTTGCTGGCATTCGCGCCGGGTTGCCGGACACGTCGCTCATGGTGCGCAATGGATCGGCCCAGAGTGATTCGGCATATCCTGGTGCGGATGTCGCCAATACTGCGCCGAGCATCGCCTCGCCCAACAGTTGCCGCACATGCCAGTTCATACTTCGGCTTCCAGCGGCTTCGCCGCCTGCGATTGTATGGTCTTTGGAATCAGCACATCCTGGATAACCTTGCCACCCACCAGGACGATGGCACGGTCGGCGCTGTTGATCGTTTCGGGCCGGTGCGCTACGATCAGCCGCGTGATGTTAAGGGATTTGATAGCGGCATTGACCAGGTGTTCGCGCTCGATGTCGAGGTGACTTGTGGCTTCGTCCAGGAATAAGATTTTCGGTTTCTTATAAAGTGCCCGGGCCAGCAGTACGCGCTGTTTCTGTCCACCGGAAAGGACCGTACCCATATCGCCAACCAGCGTGTTGTAGCCCATCGGCATGGCAGCCACGTCTTGGTGAATGGCAGCCAGATGGGCGCATTGCTGAATCCACGCATGATCCGCCAACGGATCGAAGAAACTGATGTTGTCGGCAATGGAGCCCGCGAACAAGACGTCATCCTGCAGCACGGTGCCGACCATCCGGCGCAGAGTATCTAGGCCGACCTGATGGACGCTTTGGCCGCCGATCAGCACTTCGCCCTCGGTCGGCGGCAGTATCCCCAGCAGGATATTGATCAGCGTGGTCTTGCCGCCGCCGGACGGACCGACGATGGCGACCGATTCGCCGGCGCCGATTTGGACCGAGACGCCGTCCAGCACATAGGGTTCCTGCTCGGCGTAGCGAAAGCGCAAGCCGCGTACCTCCAATGATGGCGTCAGCGCCGCGTCGCGTTCGTCCAGGTTGCGGCCATGGGTCGTCTCGGGCTGGTGCAACACGATATCGGCCAGGCGTTCTCCCTGCAACTGCAACATTTTGACGTCAACAAACTTGTCGATCAAGGAACTGACGCGGCTGTCGAACTGGCCCTTGTAGGCATTGAAAGCCATCAACACGCCCACCGTAAAATTGCCGCTCATGACCAGATGTGCGCCAAGCCAGATAATCAGAATATTTTCAAGGCCGAACAGTACACCGTTGAGCGATTTGTAGAACAAGCTGAGCTTCTGTGTGCGTAGGTCGGCATTGATCTGGTCCACCAGCAAAGATAACCAGCTGGAGCGGCGCTCATCCTGACGCTGAAACAGTTTAATTGTCTTGACGCCGCGGATGGTTTCCAAAAAATGCGTTTGCTGTTTCGCGGCATAGATGATCTGTTCTTCGGTGGCGTGTCGCAAGGGCGAGAACCAAGCCCAACGGCCTAGACCATATAAGGCCATGGCGCCAATCGCAATCCATGCCAACATCGGGCTATAGATGAACATCAGCACCAGCGTGACGATGGTCATGACGCCGTCCAGGATCGCCTCCAGGAAGGAGTTTGTCAGCGTGTGCTGGATAATGCCGACTGAGCCAAAGCGCGAGACCACATCGCCCAGATGACGTTTTTCAAAATAAGCAATCGGCAGCCGTAGCAGATGAGTGAATACGTTGGCTTGCCATTGCACGTTGAGGGTAGTGCTCGTGTACATCAACACCCAGTTGCGGACGATGCTAATCGTTTGCTGCATCAGCATCAGCAACCCAAAACCTAGTGCCAGGGTAGTCAGCAGGTCGCGGTCGGCGGACACCAGCGCGTTATCGATCACCCATTGCAGAAAAAACGGACTCACGACAGCGAAGATCTCCAGCGTCGCCGATAGCAGCAAGATCTGACCGAAGGAACGGTACAAACCGGTGACACGCCCTAGCAAGCTACGCAGGCGGACAGTCTGCTTTTCTTCCACCTTCTTGAAGCCGGGATTCGGCCACAGCTCCAGAGCCACCCCTGTAAAGGCCTTGGCGACGTCCCCCATGGACTGCTTGCGGATGCCGAAGGCAGGATCGTAGATCTTCACCGAGCGCGCGCCGACTTCATGCAGCACCACAAAATGATTGAAATTCCAGTGCAGGATGCAGGGTAGCTTGAGCTGTCCCAGATCTTCCAGATCTAGTTTCAGAGGGCGTGTCGCCAGCTCTAACTGGTTAGCGATACTGATTAGGTTGCCGAGCGTAGCGCCCTTGAGGGAGATCGGAAACCTGCGGCGGAGAGTAGCCAGGTCTGTGCGATAGCCATGAAAGCCGGCCACCATGCCGAGGCATGCCAGGCCGCATTCGGTAGCCTCGGTTTGCAGAATCAGCGGGAGTAGTGCGTTAAAGCCGAACGAGAGTCTATCGAGCATGGTCAGAGTTTGCCGGTCAGGCTATAGAGTGGCTCCAGCACCCATTCATAGAGGTGAAGTTTTTCTTGTTGGACGTCGGCGTCAAGCAGCATGCCGGCTTGTAGCACTTGCGGCCGCCCGTAGGCGGTGACTTGTTGAGAGGTGAGATTGACGGTAATGCGGTACATCGGTTCGGTGTTGCTGCCGCCCGTCGGCGTACCTAGGGCGTTCAATTCATTGTTGGGCAGTGCCGTCTTGGCTACCGATTCGACTACGCCTTTTTGGTGGCCGAATTTCTGATAGGGATAAGCCTGATAACGGATCAGCACTTGATTGCCCGGTCGCACGAAGCCAACGGCGCGGCTGGGCGCATACAGCTCGGCGCGCAAGGTCGCGCCGGCCGGCACGATGCTGACCAGGGGATGATTCCCGTCAACTGCCTGACCGGCGTCGGCGATCACAGCAGTGGCGATGCCGGCTTCCGGCGCAGTGATAACAATGCGGCGCTTGGCTTCGCTTTCAGTCAGTTCTTGGCCGGTGCTGATGAGGTTACGATCAATCTGCGCTAGTTGATTCTGGTGTTTCAGGGACATGCCCGCCAATTCGGTTTGCTGCACTGACAGTTCGCGCCCGACGCTGATGCGATCACGTTCCAGGCTTTGCTGGCGATTTTTCTGATCGAGCAGATTTTCTTGCTTTTGCTGAAATTGTTCTTTGGAGATGTAGTCTTGCTGCTGCAAGTCCTGATAGCGTTGCAAAGTCTCCACAGCCAGTTTGACGCGGTCCTGCTGGCCGGTGATTTGATTGTCCAGTTTGGCTAGTTCGTTAGCCAGGCCGGTAATTTTATTGTTAAGTCCACGGCGTTCTTCCAGTTGTAATTGTCGTGTCTTTTGCAGTTCGTCACGCAAGCTGGCCTGGCGTTGTTCGACCTGGCCGCTGATGGCCGCCTGTGTGGCACCCTGGGTGCTGCTTTGCCGTTCGCTGGACAGCACATACAATACATCACCAGTCTTGACCTGCTGACCTTCCTTGACACACCGCTCGATGACGATGCCAGTCTGCGGCGCATAGACTTTGATCAAGCCGGTGTTGGGGATCAGTTGGCCGCTGACCGTGCTGTGCTTTGTGTAACTACCCCAGGCTAGAAAGGTGCACACTGACATCGCTAGCACCAAGGCGAATGTCGTCAGGTGCGTGAATGAAATTGGACGTATCAGAACGATATCGCCTAGCCATTTAGTCTGCTGTGAGGCGAAGGCTTGATCGCGGAATAAGGACATGTTGTTTGGGCGGTAACACGCGACAATTTTAGGTGCGATATTAACTTTGCATATCCGACGTGAAATCATTCACGTGCAGCTGCTTCGAGAGCCATTACTTAAGGATGGTTTTGTTTTAGTCCGACTCAATGCAGAGGAGCCGTCAAATAAACTTTCCCCTACCGCAGCAGTGAGGAAACCTCTCACTGCTACAGCACCATAACCGGATCACGGAAAACGTACATCGGACCGCGTGTTGAGCCTCCATAATAGAGAAAGTAACCGGGGAAGAGCGCGGGAGAGATCACTGTACTACCGCCACCTACTTGATTTATTTCTTTAGTATTTAATTGACGCATTTTTATTTCCTTTTATAAGAGACACATCGTTATTGATTCTGATTCTACGACATAGCTTTGAAACCTCATAAGGCTAACAAAGAACAAGCTAGCGATATATGAAAGACAAAAAATACAATATAAAAATTGCGCACATTTGTAAATAAATATAAATTGTCAACTGCCAATGTTGATAGGTAAATTAATCGGTTCTGTCGCTATAACATTTGGAATGTGCAACTTTGTGTCGCCCAGTTCGCGGATGCGCGAAGCGAAACCCCAGCAGGCGCATTAGAGCAAAAACGTGGTTGGTGAAACCGGCGGTATCGGTGTAGCGCTCTTCAATGGGCAAGTCTGATTCATGGTAGAACAAGTCATCGAGCATATAGGTCTAGTCGCAAACGCCGACGTTTGACCTGCTCCCCGAAATTAGCAACATAGCTAAGTAGAGTCGTTGGTTGCAAATTGATGTTTGGCTGCAAATTCGATTGGCGTGGCGTAGTCAAGCGAACTATGCGGTCGGGTTGAATTGTAATCCTGTCGCCACATTTTAATTAGAATGCGTGCCTCATACGGCGTCGAGAATCATTGATCATTGAGGCATTCATCACGAAACCGTCCATTAAACCTTTCGATATACGCGTTCTGGGTTGGCTTGCCGGGCTGCGTGAATGCGAGCCTGACACCGCATGCGTTGGCCATCTGCCAAGGCGTCATGGACGAAGTCCACCGACCAGGCATGATTCGATTCGGTCGGTCGGGAAGTAGCAAAAGCAATCGTTCAGTCAGAGCGATTCGCTTGCGGCGACGCTTTCTCACCGCTAAGCCAGCTTTGCAATAAAGCCTGTAGATGCGTTTGACATTGATACCCCAGCCTTCTCGTTGCAGCAAAATATGAATCCGCCGGTAACCGAAATGCCGCCTCTCCCCGGCAAGCGTACTAATACGCGTACTCAGAGCGCCATTGACGTCGGCTCTAGCTTAGTTGCGCAGTACCGAAGTCGACATATTCATCAGCCCGCAGGCACGGCGCTCAGAAAGTTGCCATTCAATCTTCAGAGCGGCAATCGCTTCGCGACGTACTTGCGGGCTTGCCACTTTCGAGAAACGACATCCTTCAAGGCTGCATTGTCGAGCAGAGAATCAGCTAGCAAGCGCTTAAGCTTACTGTTCTCTTCTTCGAGCGCTTTGAGGCGTTTGGCGCCAGAGACCTCCATGTCGCCAAATTAGGCCTTCCACATACGATGCCTTTGCGGCACAGCTCCTTTACCGGTAGAGCGGCATCGGCTTCCTTCAAAAATCCAATGATCTGTTCTTCAGTAAATCGCTTGTTTATCGTCCGTTCCTTTGAGAATCGGACTCTACTACGTTATGAGGTTAATGTTGGGGAAGGGCAGGTCACATTTTTTCAGGGGCTCATCGCCGAATCAGGCTTGTGTATAACGAGATGAATCAAATTACCTGCCAATATTGACAGTTGACAATATAGATT
>NZ_JBWKQR010000031.1:0-18454 GCF_059418905.1 Collimonas sp. GW821-FHT07E08
ATCGCTGCTGTCAGCGTGGTCTTGCCGTGGTCGACGTGGCCGATAGTGCCAACGTTGACGTGCGGCTTGGTCCGCTCGAATTTACCTTTTGCCATTTTATTCTTCCTTCAAAAAGAACGATGTCGTTAAACAATGAGTGAAACATTTCAACCCTTGCCCGCTCGTGGCGGGCAAGGGCTGCTTACCTGATTACTTGGCTTTAGAAGTTACGATTGCATCGATAACGTTCTTAGGCGCTTCGGAGTAGTGCTTGAATTCCATCGAGTAAGTTGCGCGGCCTTGGGTAGCCGAACGCAGCGAAGTCGAGTAACCGAACATTTCCGACAGAGGCACTTCGGCCTTGATGATCTTGCCGCCACCGCCGGCGATTTCATCCATGCCTTGAACCATGCCGCGACGCGACGACAGGTCGCCCATCACGGTACCGGCGTAGTCTTCCGGAGTTTCAACTTCGACAGCCATCATTGGCTCCAGAATAACCGGGCTGGCTTTACGGCAGCCATCCTTGAACGCCATCGAAGCGGCCATGCGGAACGCATTTTCGTTCGAGTCGACATCATGGTAAGAACCGAAGAACAGGGTTACCTTGACATCAACCACTGGGTAGCCGGCCAACACGCCGGTGTTCAGTGTTTCGCGCACACCCTTTTCAACTGCAGGGATGTATTCGCGTGGAACGGTACCGCCCTTGATCGCGTCGACGAACTCAAAGCCCTTGCCTGGTTCTTGCGGTTCGATCTTCAGAACCACGTGACCGTATTGACCACGACCACCCGATTGCTTGACGAACTTGCCTTCGATTTCTTCGCAAGTCTTGCGGATGGTTTCGCGATATGCAACCTGTGGCTTGCCGACGGTCGCTTCAACGCCAAATTCGCGCTTCATGCGGTCGACGATAATGTCCAGATGCAGTTCGCCCATACCGGCGATGATGGTTTGACCCGATTCTTCGTCAGTACGCACGCGGAACGATGGATCTTCAGCAGCCAGGCGGTTCAGAGCCAAGCCCATTTTTTCCTGGTCTTGCTTGGTCTTAGGCTCGACTGCCTGCGAAATCACCGGCTCAGGGAATACCATGCGTTCCAGGATGATGAATGCATTGGCGTCGCACAGTGTGTCGCCGGTAGTCGTATCCTTCATCCCGATCAGCGCAGCGATGTCGCCAGCCAGGATTTCCTTGATTTCTTCGCGCTGGTTCGCGTGCATCTGCACGATACGGCCGATACGCTCCTTCTTGCCCTTGATCGAGTTCAACACGGTGTCGCCCGAATTCAGGGTGCCCGAGTAGCAGCGCATGAAGCAGATCTGGCCAACGAACGGATCGGTTGCGATCTTGAACGCCAGGCCGGAAAACTTTTCGTCGTCTTCCGCTTTACGCGAGATCGGCGCATCGTCTTCATCCAGGCCTGGGACCGGCGGCACATCCACTGGCGACGGCAGGTAGTCGACGACGCCGTCCAGCATGGCTTGCACGCCCTTGTTCTTGAACGCGGTGCCGCACATCATCGGCACGATTTCGCTGGCCAGGGTACGTTGACGAATCGCAGCCTTGATTTCGGCTTCGGTCAGGTCGCCTTCTTCCAGGTACTTGTTCATCAGCTCTTCCGAAGCTTCGGCAGCGGCTTCAACCATGTTTTCACGCCATTTGGCAGCGTCCGCAGCCAGTTCGGCAGGAATGTCGCGGTAGTCGAACTTCATGCCTTGGCTAGCGTCGTCCCAGTAGATAGCCTTCATCTTGACCAGGTCGATCACGCCTTCAAACTTGTCTTCAGCGCCGATAGGCACTTGCATCGGCACAGGGTTAGCCTTCAGGCGAGCACGCATCTGCTCGAAAACCTTGAAGAAGTTCGCGCCGGTGCGGTCCATCTTGTTGACGAACGCCAGGCGTGGAACCTTGTACTTGTTGGCTTGACGCCAAACTGTTTCCGATTGCGGCTGCACGCCGCCGACTGCACAGTAAACCATGCAGGCGCCATCCAGAACACGCATCGAGCGCTCAACTTCAATCGTGAAGTCAACGTGGCCCGGGGTGTCGATGATGTTGATGTGGTGCTCAGCGAAATTACCCGCCATACCCTTCCAGAAGCAGGTCGTGGCAGCGGACGTGATGGTGATGCCGCGCTCTTGCTCTTGTTCCATCCAGTCCATGGTGGCGGCGCCATCATGCACTTCACCGATTTTGTGATTCACACCGGTATAAAACAGAACGCGTTCTGTAGTCGTGGTTTTACCTGCATCGATGTGAGCGGAGATACCGATATTGCGATAGCGCTCAATGGGGGTCTTGCGAGCCATGATTTATTCCTAAGTCTTTTAATGCACGAAACCGAGCGCCATTTTTAATAAAAATATGCGCTCGGCTCGAACAAATTTCAGATGCGGACAGACGTCTCGATTCAGGGAGGCGGCTGTCCAGTCTATTAGAAGCGGAAGTGCGAGAACGCCTTGTTCGCTTCTGCCATACGGTGAACTTCGTCACGCTTTTTCATTGCGCCGCCGCGGCCTTCTGCGGCTTCCAGCAATTCGCCGCCCAGGCGTTGCGGCATCGATTTTTCGCTGCGCTTGTTGGCTGCTTCACGCAACCAGCGCATCGACAACGCCATACGACGGACAGGACGGACTTCAACTGGCACCTGGTAGTTTGCACCACCAACGCGACGCGACTTGACTTCAACCAGCGGCTTGCAGTTGCCGATGGCAAGTGCAAACACTTCCAGCGGATCTTTGCCGGATTTGGTTTGAATGTGCTCGAAGGCACCGTAAATGATGTTTTCTGCGACCGATTTCTTACCGGACAACATCAGGACGTTGACGAACTTCGCAACATCAACATTGCCGAATTTCGGATCTGGCAGAATCTCCCGCTTGGGAACTTCACGACGACGTGGCATTTCGATTCCTTTCAATCTTCAGTTGAGCGCGCAGACCTTTTGTTCCTGCACACTCGCGGACAGCCATCATAGCCACCCACTTACTCGGCCCATTGGGGACCGACACTTATTCGCTTGGCTTGCGCCTGGCGAAAACTATTATTTCTTTGCAGCCTTGGCGCGTTTTGCACCGTACTTCGAACGCGCTTGCTTACGATCCTTGACGCCCTGGGTATCCAGTGCACCGCGAACCATGTGGTAACGCACACCCGGCAAGTCCTTCACACGGCCGCCGCGCAACAGCACGACACTATGTTCTTGCAGGTTATGGCCTTCACCGCCGATGTACGAAATGACTTCGAAACCGTTGGTCAGGCGAACTTTGGCAACTTTACGCAGAGCCGAGTTTGGCTTCTTTGGAGTTGTCGTATAAACGCGGGTGCAGACGCCGCGTTTTTGCGGGCTGTTTTCCAGCGCTGGTGATTTGCTCTTTACGACCGCAGAAACGCGCGGCTGGCGAATCAATTGATTGATGGTTGGCATCGTTATATATCCAACAAAATTACGACGTTAATAACAACAATCCCGAAATCGGTTGTCCGGGATTGGACAGATACTTGCGCTAGAAAAAATCATACAATTCGCGCACAATTCGATTCAGCAACAGAGGAGAAACGCGCCATAGAAAGCGGAAGCAGACCAAAGAACGTTCGGCCCATAGAGCCTACAATCGAGAACCCGCGAGTATATCCCTATGATGCCTTGCAGTCAACCGCCGTCTGGGATGCCTGGCCCGTAAACGCAACAGATCACGGCAATCCGGATTGCCTTGCGGGACAATTGTCTTTTTGAGCATCGAAATGACCGCCGGCGCCAGTGTTTATCTCGTGCGCAACGGTTACCGCCAGCGGCTTTGCGGGATAATGGGACTCGACTATTTTTCCCGCTGATGATGCCTGCCTTGCTTCGCCGTAATAACCTGTTCGTGCTGGTTACCTACCTGGCCCTGACCCTGGTTCCCTTCGTACCCCTCCTGTTCGGCCAGACGATAGATCATCCGCTCCGCATCATCATCACTGAAATCGGACTGTGGCTGGTGATCTGGTCCATCTTCAAGCGCCCCGCCTGGTTTCACTGGCTGCTGTTCCCTGCCTTTTTCGCGTTGCCTACCGAAATCTACCTGCGCAAATTTTACGGACAAGGCATCACCACCCACCACCTTGGGATCATCGCCGAAACCAGTCCGCGCGAGGCAATGGAGTTCCTGGGCGACAAGATCTGGTGGATGGCGCTGATCCTGGCCGTGGTTGTGCTGTGGTGGGCGCTCAGCTGGCTGGCGGCCAGCAGCACTCGCGACCTCGACCTGGAAGGGCCATCGCGCTGGTTTGGATGGTTAGTGCTCACTGTCGGTTTATGCATTTGGCTATATGGACAGGAGATCGGCGTCCAGGCAGTGCCGGCAGCCTCGGCAAACAGCAAGCAGGCTGCCTCTGAAAGCCAGGGCATGCATCTAGGCAAGCTTCCCAAATGGGCCGCAACGCCGCTGGAAGCGGATCCGGTCAGCCGCACCTGGCCTTTCGGGCTGGCGATACGCGGTTACGATTTCTGGAAAGAACGGGAATACCTGGACGACCTGGAACACAAGAACAGCCAGTTCCACTTCGGCGCACACCAGGCCAGCCAGCAAAACACACCCCAGGTCGTGGTGATGGTGATCGGCGAGTCTTCGCGCTACGACCGCTGGAGCCTTAACGGCTACCAGCGCGACACCAACCCCTTGCTCAGCAAGGAGAGCAACCTGGTCAGCTTTACCGATGTCATTACCTCGGTTTCCGCAACCCGCCTGTCGGTGCCGGTCATGGTGTCGCGCAAGCCGGCGACCGAGAGCCTGAAAGCCGGTTTCGCCGAGAAATCCTTCATCACCGCCTACAAAGAAGCCGGGTTCAAGACTTACTGGATTTCGAACCAAATGTCATACGGCAAATTCGACACGCCTGTTTCCGTGTTCGCCAACGAAGCGGACGTGGTGCAGTTCCTCAACCTCGGCGGCTTCACCGACACCTCTAACCTGGACGCCATCCTGCTGCCGCAGCTGCAAAAGGCGATGGGCGATCCGGCGGCCAAGAAGCTGATCGTGCTGCATACCCTGGGCAACCACTGGAACTACAGCCACCGTTATCCCCAGCAATTCGACAAATGGCAGCCTTCGCTGTTCGGCATCGAGCGCCCCGCCTATACCAACCTGGCGAACAAGCCAGCGATCAGCAACAGTTATGACAGCTCGATACTGTATGTCGACTGGTTCTTGTCGCAAGTCATTGCCACGCTCAAGGACTCCCGGCAACTGAGCGCCATGATGTACTTCTCCGACCATGGCCAGACCTTGTACGACGGCAGCTGCAAGATCGCCTTCCATGGCCACAACACCCAGTTCGAATTCCACATACCGGCCCTGATGTGGTATTCCGACCTCTACCGGAAAACCTATCCGGACAAGGTGGAACAGCTGCTGCGCCACAAACGCGCCCGGATGACCACCGAGAACGTGTTCCATTCCCTGCTCGACCTGGCCGACATCCGTTACCCGGACGAACGCCTGGAATGGAGCTTCCTGAGCAGCAGGCTGCGCCCCCACAAGCGCTATGTCGACAGCTACGGCTGGACCGACTACGACAACTCCACCTTCAAGGGCGACTGCAGGGAAGTGATCGACAACGGCAAGCCGATCAAGCAACAACGCGATTAAGAACGGCGCCGGCCTGAAACCGGGCTATCCCCGCGAGACATAAAAAAACGGCAGTGGATTTTCATCCACTGCCGTTTTGACTTGCTGATCCGGTTTAGCGGATTAAGCTTCCCCGCCCTGCGCGCCCAGCTCTTCAGCTGCGCGTGCCTCGGCAGCCGCCAGGCGGGCTGCCTGCTCGGATTGCAACAGCGCCGTGCGTTCTTCCGCTTCCCAGCTGTCTTTTTCCTTGCGTGCACGGTGGAATGCGAGACCGGTGCCGGCTGGGATCAGGCGGCCGACGATAACGTTTTCCTTCAGGCCGCGCAGAGTGTCTTTCTTGCCCATGATTGCGGCTTCGGTCAACACCCGGGTGGTTTCCTGGAACGATGCGGCCGAGATGAACGAATCGGTCGACAGCGATGCCTTGGTAATACCCAGCAATACGTTTTCGTAGGTTGCAGGAATCTTGCCCGCTGCAATCACACGATCGTTTTCGTCCAGCAGCTCCGAACGCTCGACCTGCTCGCCAGTGATGTAAGAAGCATCGCCGGCATCAACGATCTGAACGCGGCGCAACATCTGGCGCACGATCACTTCGATGTGCTTGTCGTTGATCTTCACGCCTTGCAAGCGGTACACGTCCTGGACTTCGTCGACGATGTAGCGTGCCAGCGCTTCGATACCCAGCAGGCGCAGGATGTCTTGCGGATCGGCTGGGCCGTCGACAATCATTTCGCCCTTGTTCACGACCTGGCCGTCATGCACCAGCACTTGCTTGTCCTTGGTAATCAGGAACTCGTGCTTGTTGCCGTCCATGTCTGTGATTTCCAGACGCTGCTTACCCTTGGTTTCCTTGCCGAAGGCCACAGTACCGGTGACTTCAGCCAGCATGCCCGCATCCTTCGGCGAACGTGCTTCGAACAGCTCGGCAACGCGCGGCAGACCACCGGTAATATCGCGTGTCTTTTGCGATTCGGTCGGGATACGCGCCAGCACTTCACCAACGTGCACTTGCTGACCGTCTTTCACGGTAATCAGCGCGCCCACCTGGAAGCCGATCGTCACAGCGTGTTCAGTGCCGGCGATCTTGACTTCTTCGCCTTGCTCGTTCAGCAGCTTGACTTGCGGACGGACAGTCTTGGTAACCGAACCGCGGCGTTTCGCATCGATAACCACCAATGTCGACAGGCCGGTGACTTCATCGATCTGACGGGCAACGGTCGAACCTTCTTCGACGTTCTCGAAGCGGACAGTACCGGTGTACTCGGTAATGATCGGACGGGTCAGCGGATCCCATGTCGCCAATGCGGTGCCGGCCTTGATGGTCAAACCATCCTTGACGATCAGGGTTGCACCGTAAGGTACTTTATGACGCTCGCGCTCACGGCCGTGGTCGTCGGTGATCAGGACTTCGCCGGAACGGGAAATCACGATCAGCTCGCCCTTGCCGTTAGTCACATAACGCATGGTCGCCGTGAAGCGGACCGTACCGTTGGACTTGGCTTCAACACTGGATGCCACTGCCGAACGCGACGCCGCACCACCGATGTGGAAGGTACGCATGGTCAGCTGGGTACCAGGCTCACCGATCGACTGCGCAGCAACCACGCCGACTGCTTCACCGTTGTTGACCAGCGTGCCGCGGCCCAGGTCGCGGCCGTAACATTGCGCGCACAGGCCGTAGCGTGTGTCGCAAGTCAGCGGCGTGCGGACCTTGACTTCATCGATGCCCAGGCGTTCGATTTCTTCCACTGCATCTTCATCCAGCAAGGTGCCGGCTTCGTACAGGGTGCTCTGGGTTTCCGGATTGACGATATCGTTGGCGGCAACGCGGCCGAGGATACGGTCGCGCAGCGCTTCGATCACTTCACCGCCTTCAACCATCGCCTTCATCGAGGCGCCGTTGGACGTGCCGCAATCGTCTTCGATCACGACCAGATCCTGGGTCACGTCAACCAGACGACGTGTCAGGTAACCCGAGTTCGCTGTCTTCAGCGCGGTATCGGCCAGACCTTTACGTGCACCGTGGGTCGAAATGAAGTACTGCAAAACATTCAGACCTTCGCGGAAGTTCGCGGTGATCGGCGTTTCGATAATCGAACCATCCGGTTTCGCCATCAGGCCACGCATACCGGCCAGCTGGCGAATCTGCGCGGCAGAACCGCGCGCGCCGGAGTCGGCCATCATGTAAATGGCGTTGAACGATTCCTGGGTGCCCTTGGTGCCGTCGCGGCGGATCACGTCTTCTACCTTGAGCTGTTCCATCATGGCCTTGCCGACGTCGTCGCCGGCCTTGCCCCAGATGTCCACAACCTTGTTGTAGCGCTCGCCTGCAGTCACCAGACCGGACGAGTACTGCTGTTCGATCTGCTTCACTTCTTGTTCTGCGGTAGCGATGATGGTTGCCTTTTGCGGCGGTACCAGCATGTCGTCCACGCAGATCGAGATGCCGGCGCGGGTCGCCAGGCGGAAACCGGACTGCATCAGCTGGTCGGCGAACACCACCGTAGCGCGCAGGCCACACTTGCGGAATGCCGTGTTGATCAGCTTCGAGATTTCCTTCTTCTTCAACGCGCGGTTCAGCACGGTGAATGGCAAGCCCTTCGGCAGGATTTCCGACAGGATCGCACGGCCGACAGTCGTTTCGTAACGCTTGATGGTCTTGACGAACTCGCCTGTGACCGGATCCTTCGGATACTCGGTGATACGCACGGTAACGCGGGTAGTCAGCTCGACTTCCTTGTTGTCGTAGGCGCGGATGGCTTCCGACACGTCAGGGAACATCATGCCTTCGCCCTTGCCGTTGATTTGCTCACGGGTGGCGTAGTACAGGCCCAGCACGATATCCTGCGACGGCACGATCGACGGTTCGCCGTTCGATGGGAACAGGATGTTGTTGGAAGCCAGCATCAAGGTGCGTGCTTCCATCTGTGCTTCGATCGACAGTGGAACGTGGACCGCCATCTGGTCGCCGTCAAAGTCGGCGTTGAATGCGGCGCAGACCAGCGGGTGCAATTGGATTGCCTTGCCTTCGATCAGGACCGGCTCAAACGCCTGGATGCCCAGACGGTGCAATGTAGGCGCACGGTTCAACATGACCGGATGTTCGCGGATCACGTCTTCCAGGATGTCCCACACCACGGAAGTCTGGTTTTCAACTTCCTTCTTGGCTGCCTTGATCGTGCTGGCGATGCCCATCACTTCCAGCTTGTGGAAAATGAACGGCTTGAACAGTTCCAGCGCCATCAGCTTCGGCAAGCCGCACTGATGCAGTTTCAGTTGTGGACCCACCACGATAACCGAACGGCCGGAATAGTCGACGCGCTTGCCCAGCAAGTTCTGACGGAAACGGCCGCCCTTGCCCTTGATCATTTCTGCCAGGGATTTCAGCGGACGCTTGTTGGCGCCAGTCATTGCCTTGCCGCGACGGCCGTTGTCCAGCAGCGAGTCAACCGCTTCCTGCAGCATCCGCTTTTCGTTGCGGGTGATGATTTCCGGAGCGCGCAATTCCATCAGGCGCTTCAGGCGATTGTTACGGTTGATGACGCGGCGATACAGGTCGTTCAGGTCGGAGGTGGCGAAACGGCCGCCATCCAGCGGCACCAGCGGACGCAGCTCAGGCGGCAGCACCGGCAGCACTTCCATGATCATCCAGTCAGGCTTGATGCCCGAACGCTGGAACGCTTCCAGCACCTTCAGGCGCTTGGCGTATTTCTTGATCTTGGCTTCGGACTTGGACTCTTTCAATTCCTGGCGCAGGGTTTCCGCATCACGGTCGATATCGATCGCGCGCAGCAACTCACGGATGCCTTCGGCGCCCATGAATGCGGTGAAGTCGTCGCCGTACTCTTCGTACTTGGCAGCGTAGTCGTCTTCCGACATGATCTGGCATTTTTTCAGCGGGGTCATGCCTGGATCGGTGATGACGTAGGCTTCAAAATACAATACGCGTTCGATATCCCGCAGGGTCATGTCGAGGACCATGCCCAGACGCGACGGCAGCGATTTCAGGAACCAGATATGCGCAGTCGGCGAAGCCAGTTCGATATGGCCCATGCGCTCACGGCGCACCTTGGCCAGCGTGACTTCAACGCCACACTTTTCGCAGATGACGCCGCGGTGCTTCAGGCGCTTGTACTTGCCGCAGAGGCATTCGTAGTCTTTGATCGGGCCAAAGATCTTGGCGCAGAACAGACCGTCGCGCTCTGGCTTGAAAGTACGGTAGTTGATGGTTTCAGGCTTTTTTACTTCGCCATAAGACCACGAACGAATTTTTTCGGGCGACGCCAGACCAATCTTGATCGAGTCGAACTGTTCATTTTGCTGAACTTGCTTGAATAAATCGAGCAGTGCTTTCATGTATCACTCCAGTTGGCGTGAAGAAACTAAGATTCTTTACTGTTGCTGCGTGGGGGAAACCATCGCCCCACTTCCTTTGTATCGCTGCAGTCCGGTCTGACTCGACCTCACGGTCTGATCAGTTGGGGACAGAGTAATTCGTCGCGCTTCGGCGACTCATAAACTCTGTCCCGCAATGAGGGACGGTCGATCTTGACCGCTTATTCGCGGTCAAGATCCATATCAATACCCAGCGAGCGGATTTCCTTCAACAGCACGTTGAAGGATTCCGGCATGCCTGCATCGATCACATGGTCACCCTTGACCAGGTTTTCATAGACCTTGGTACGGCCGTTCACGTCATCCGACTTCACTGTCAGCATTTCCTGCAGCACGTACGACGCACCGTAAGCTTCCAATGCCCAGACTTCCATCTCACCGAAACGCTGGCCGCCGAACTGTGCCTTACCGCCCAGAGGCTGCTGTGTAACCAGCGAGTAAGGACCGGTAGAACGTGCATGCATCTTGTCGTCGACCAGATGGTGCAGTTTCAGGTAGTGCATGTAGCCGACAGTGACACTGCGCTCGAAAGCTTCGCCGGTACGGCCGTCGTACATCGTTACCTGGTTCTTCGAAGGCGTCATGCCCAGCTGCTTGGCGATGGCGTCCGGATATGCCAGGTCCAGCATGCGGCGGATTTCATCTTCGTGCGCACCGTCGAACACTGGCGTTGCGAACGGCACGCCGGCTTTCAGGTTGCTGGCCAAGTGCAGGATCTCGTCGTCCGTCAGGCTATCCAGGTCTTCCGATTTGCCGGATTCGTTGTAGATAGTCGTCAGGAACTTGCGCAGTTCTGCAATCTTGGTTTGCGCCTTCAGCATTTCGCCGATGCGCAGGCCCAGACCCTTGGCAGCCCAGCCCAAGTGGACTTCCAGAACCTGACCGATGTTCATACGCGAAGGAACGCCCAGCGGGTTCAGCACGATGTCTGCCGGCGTACCGTCGGCCATGTGCGGCATGTCTTCGATCGGCAGGATGCGCGAAACCACACCCTTGTTACCGTGGCGGCCGGCCATCTTGTCGCCAGGCTGCAGGCGGCGTTTGACAGCCAGGTAAACCTTGACCATCTTTTGCACGCCAGGCTGCAGCTCATCGCCTTGGGTCAGCTTCTTGCGTTTTTCTTCGAATGCCAGGTCGAACTGGTGGCGCTTCTCGGCGATCGATTCCTTGATCGCTTCCAGCGCTACCGCCGCATCGTCGTCCGCAGGGCGGATATCGAACCAGTGGTATTTGTCCAGGTCTGCCAGGTATTCCTTGGTCAGCTTGGCGCCCTTGGCCAGTTTCTTCGGACCGCCGTTGACTACCTTGCCGATCAGCATGCGTTCCAGACGTTCGAAGGCATCGCCTTCAACAATCCGCAACTGGTCGTTCAGGTCCAGGCGATAGCGTTGCAGTTCATCGTCGATGATCTGCTGTGCGCGCTTGTCGCGCTGGATGCCTTCGCGGGTAAACACCTGGACGTCGATCACGGTGCCGACCATGCCCGAAGGCACGCGCAGCGAGGTATCTTTTACGTCCGATGCTTTTTCACCGAAAATCGCGCGCAGCAGCTTTTCTTCAGGCGTCAGCTGGGTTTCGCCCTTAGGCGTCACCTTACCGACCAGCGTATCGCCGGCTTCGACTTCGGCACCGATGTAGACGATGCCCGATTCATCCAGGCGCGCCAGCTGGTTTTCGGCCAGGTTGGAGATGTCGCGGGTGATTTCTTCAGCGCCCAGCTTGGTGTCGCGTGCAACCACCGACAACTCTTCGATATGGATCGAAGTGTAGCGATCGTCAGCCACGACTTTTTCGGAGATCAGGATCGAATCTTCGAAGTTGTAGCCGTTCCATGGCATGAACGCCACCAGCATGTTCTGGCCCAGGGCCAACTCACCCAGGTCGGTCGATGCGCCATCGGCGATCACGTCATGCTTGGCGACGCGGTCGCCAACCTGCACGATTGGCCGCTGGTTGATGTTGGTGTTCTGGTTCGAACGTGTGTACTTGATCAGGTTGTAGATATCGACACCGACTTCGCCGGCTGTCGCTTCTTCGTCATTCACACGAATAACGACACGGCCCGCATCGACGTAATCAACGATACCGCCACGCAGCGCCTGCACGGTTGTACCCGAGTCAACCGCCACGGTGCGTTCGATGCCGGTACCGACCAACGCCTTCTCTGGACGCAGGCAAGGAACCGCTTGACGCTGCATGTTGGCGCCCATCAACGCACGATTCGCATCATCGTGTTCGAGGAACGGGATCAGCGAAGCTGCAACCGAAACCACCTGGCCTGGCGCCACGTCCATGTACTGGACGCGTTCTGGCGATACCAAAATGGTTTCGCCGGCTTCGCGAGCCGAAACCAGTTCATCCGACAGCTTCAGGGACTTGTCGATGGTCGCATTCGCCTGGGCGATGATGTAGCGGCCTTCTTCAATTGCCGACAGATAATCGATCTGGTCGGTAACCTTGCTATCCTCAACCTTGCGGTACGGTGTCTCGAGGAAACCGTATTCGTTCAGGCGAGCATACAAAGCCAGCGAGTTGATCAGGCCGATGTTCGGACCTTCCGGTGTTTCGATCGGGCATACGCGGCCGTAGTGGGTCGGATGCACGTCGCGCACTTCAAAGCCGGCGCGCTCACGCGTCAAACCGCCCGGTCCAAGTGCCGATACACGGCGCTTGTGGGTGATTTCCGACAACGGATTGGTCTGGTCCATAAACTGCGACAACTGCGACGAACCGAAGAATTCACGGATAGCAGCCGAAATCGGCTTGGAATTGATCAGGTCATGCGGCATCAGGTTGTCCGCTTCGGCTTGGCCGAGACGTTCCTTGACTGCGCGCTCGACACGCACCAGGCCGGCGCGGAACTGGTTCTCAGCCAGTTCGCCGACGCAACGCACGCGACGGTTGCCCAGGTGATCGATATCGTCCACTTCGCCGCGGCCGTTACGCAATTCAACCAGGATCTTGATCACAGCCAGCACGTCATCGTTCGACAGCGTCATGGCGCCAGTCAGTTCATCGCGGCCGATGCGGCGGTTGAACTTCATGCGGCCGACAGCCGACAGATCGTAGCGGTCTGCGTTGTAGAACAGTCCGTTGAACAGCGCCTCGACCGAATCTTCGGTTGGCGGTTCGCCAGGACGCATCATGCGGTAGATCGCAACGCGGGCAGCCATCTGGTCGTTGGTGTCATCGCTGCGCAGGGTTTGCGAGATGTAGCTACCTTGGTCCAGGTCGTTGGTGTACAGGGTCTGGATGTCGCTGATGTCAGCTTCACGCAGCTTGGCCAGCAATTCTTCGGTCAGCTCGTCGTTGGCGTTGGCAACTACTTCGCCGGTGTCGCCGTCAACGATGTTGCGCGCCAGCACGCGGCCCAGCAGATAGTCTTCCGGTACCGAGATATGCTTGATGCCGGCAGCTTCCACGTCACGCACATGCTTGGAATTGATGCGCTTGTCTTTAGCGACCAGGACCTTGCCAGACTTGTCGGTGATGTCGAAACGCGCAACTTCACCACGCAGGCGTTCTGCAACGAATTCCATCTCGGCGCCTTCGTTACGCAACGCGAAGTTGTCGAATACGAAGAAGTTGGCCAGGATCTGCTCGACCGACATGCCGATCGCTTTCAGCAGGATCGTGACGGGCATCTTGCGGCGGCGGTCGACGCGGAAGAACAGGATGTCTTTCGGGTCGAACTCGAAGTCGAGCCATGAACCACGGTAAGGAATGATACGGGCCGAGAACAGCAGTTTGCCGGACGAGTGCGTCTTGCCGCGGTCGTGTTCAAAGAACACGCCTGGCGAGCGATGCAGCTGCGACACGATGACGCGCTCGGTGCCGTTGATCACGAACGAGCCGGTAGTCGTCATGAGCGGCAGTTCGCCCATGTAGACTTCCTGCTCTTTCATTTCCTTGACGACCGGCTTGGTCGGCGATTCCTTGTCCAGGATCACCAGGCGCACCTTGGCGCGCAACGGCGACGCGAACGTCAGTCCGCGCTGCTGGCATTCCTTGACGTCGAACGGCGGATCGCCGAGCACGTAGGACAAGAATTCGAGACGCGCAAAACCATTGTGCGAAACGATAGGGAAAATAGAAGTGAAAGCCGACTGCAGGCCCTCGTTCTTACGTTGAGACGGTACTTTGTCTGCTTGCAAAAAGCCAAGATACGACTCGAGCTGGGTCGCCAGCAGGAACGGAACGTGGTGAACGTTAGCGCGTTTCGCAAAAGATTTACGAATACGCTTCTTCTCAGTAAATGAGTAGTGCATTGAACACTCCGTGAGTGACAGGAAGGATAGAGAATTCAGGATTCGCCGGATCTTTCAGAAAACTAGACAAAACTTCTGTACTAGTTAAACTGTCTTACCCGGCAATTCCTCAAGTCTCAGCCCTTCGAGCTTGATGGCAACGGACGCTTAATAAAACAACAAGCGCTAAACAAAATCAAAAACGACAAAGGAGCCAAAGCCGAACTCTCCTTTTCGAGAGTTCTGCACTTTGACTCCAGCGCAATAAATGCGCTCTAAAAAGCTGAAATTACTTGATTTCAGCTTCTGCGCCGGCTTCAACCAATTTCTTGGCTGCTGCATCAGCGTCGGCTTTCGAAATGCCTTCTTTAACTGGCTTCGGTGCGCCGTCAACCAGGTCTTTAGCTTCTTTCAAGCCCAGGCCGGTGATTTCGCGAACTGCCTTAATTACGCCAACCTTGTTAGCGCCGATGCCCTTGAGGACAACGGTGAACTCGGTTTGCTCTTCAACAGCAGCAGCTGCGCCGCCGCCTGCGCCGCCGGCAACTGCAACTGCAGCTGCGGAAACGCCGAACTTCTCTTCGAATGCCTTTACCAGGTCATTCAATTCCATAACAGTCAGACCATCGATCTGGGTCAGGAATGCATCTTTATCAAAAGCCATGTGAAACTCCTAATTTTTTACAGTAATAACATCTGATTGGTTTTAACGCCAAGAAAGCGCCATGAAACGGCAATTAAGCAGCTTCGGCTTCTTTCTTTGCTGCCAGAGCAGCCAAACCACGCACAAATCCAGCGATCGGCATCTGCATCATGCCCACAACTTGGGCCAGCAGAACTTCGCGGCTTGGAATGTTTGCCAACGCTTGCACAGCCGCTTTATCAAGCGACTTGCCAGCGTAGTTACCTGCCTTGACGACCAGTTTGTCGTTGGTTTTTGCAAAGTCGTTGATGACTTTTGCAGCAGCAACGGCGTCCTCGGAGATCGAATAGATCAGCGGGCCGGTCATTTGCGAGGCGAGGTCGGCAAACGCGGTACCTTCAACGGCGCGACGTGCCAGTGTATTTTTCAATACACGCAAGTACACACCCTGGGTACGCGCATTAGCGCGCAGTTGGGTCAAGTGACCAACCTGGATGCCACGATATTCGGCCACGACGATAGTCTGCGCATTTGCTACTTTTGCAGAGACTTCGGCGACTACGGCCTTTTTGTCATTCAGATTGAGACTCAAGATCAACCTCCAAAAATGATGCTCGGCCATTACACAGCCGCAAATGGCTGCTTGCCTCACATCGGTTCGAACACGGCGTCCGAAGTTAGGAGTTCAGGACTTGCGCATGATTACTCAGAGTGAATCAGCACGCAGCGATGAGACTACAAAACTTGTTCGGGTACACCATCTGCGTTGGGTTGCTTGCGCGATTTAACTTTGTGCCGCAGTTGATAACCACCTGCTGCACGCCGCCCAACGGTCTTTGATTGCCTGGACCTGCATCGTTACCGCCAATACAGGTCCAGCCCAAAGATGCGCCCGGTTGCGCATCGCGCAGCCGGGACTTTATTCTCAATCAGTTGGGGACAGAGTACCGCTACGCTTAACTCTGTCCCGCAATACTTATATTAAGCTTACGCAGCCAGTGTCGTTTGATCGACACGAACGCCGGCACCCATTGTCGAGGACAAGGAGATCTTGCGCAGGTATACACCCTTGCTGGTGGCTGGCTTTGCTTTGCTCAATGCGTCGATCAGCGCCAACAGGTTGGACTTCAGTTCTGCATCGCTAAACGATTTGCGGCCGATGGTTGCGTGGACGATACCGGCTTTGTCGGTACGGTATTGCACTTGACCGGCTTTTGCGTTCTTGACGGCAGTAGCAACGTCAGCAGTCACGGTGCCAACCTTCGGATTCGGCATCAGGCCGCGTGGTCCCAGGATCTGGCCCAGGGTACCGACGATACGCATGGTATCCGGCGATGCGATCACGATGTCGAAAGGCATGTTGCCGGCTTTGATCTGCTCAGCCAGGTCTTCCATGCCAACGATGTCGGCGCCGGCAGCTTTAGCTTGTTCGGCTTTTTCGCCGGAAGCAAATACTGCAACGCGAACGGTCTTGCCGGTGCCGGCTGGCAGCACGACGGAACCGCGAACCACTTGGTCCGATTTCTTTGCATCAACGCCCAGCTGGACGGATACGTCGATCGATTCATTGAATTTTGCAGTAGCGCATTCCTTGATCAACGCAACTGCGTTGTCAAACGGATATACCTTGGTGCGATCAACTTTAGCCTTGATCGCTTTTGCGCGTTTAGTTAACTTAGCCATTACAGACCCTCCACCGTGATGCCCATCGAACGAGCAGAACCGGCGATAGTACGTACGCCAGCTTCCAGATCAGCACCGGTCAAATCGGGCTTTTTCAAGGTAGCGATTTCTTCTGCTTGCTTGCGGGTGATCGAACCAACCTTGTCGGTGTGCGGCTTGGCCGAACCCTTGGTGATGCCGGCGGCCTTCTTGATCAGGATCGTTGCCGGAGGAGTCTTCATCACGAAAGTGAAGGACTTGTCGGCGAACGCTGTGATCACGACAGGAATCGGCAGACCTGGTTCGACACCTTGGGTCTGGGCATTGAATGCCTTGCAGAATTCCATGATGTTCAGACCGCGCTGACCCAATGCCGGGCCAATTGGTGGGGATGGGTTTGCTTTACCAGCTGGCACTTGCAGCTTGATAAAACCAATGATTTTCTTTGCCATGATGGCTCCTAAGTGTTGTGAGTATTAGCGCCTGTTCGATCTTGCGACCTAGTAGGGCTCCTCTTACTGCTCCGGATTCCATGAGGTTTAATTCATGACGCTCCGAACGGCGCTTGAAAATTCTGTTCTGCCCGGCTGGAATTCAGCTCAGACCTTTTCGACCTTGTCGAATTCCAGCTCAACCGGCGTAGCGCGGCCGAAGATGGTGACAGTCACGCGCACACGCGATTTTTCGTAGTTCACTTCTTCGACATTGCCGTTGAAGTCGGTGAAAGCACCTTCCTTGATCCGCACCAGCTCGCCGACTTCATACAAGACCTTAGGCCGCGGCTTCTCGATGCCGTCTTGCATCTGCTGCATGATCTTGTCGACTTCGTGCTGCGGAATCGGGGTAGGCTTATTCGATTTGCCGCCGATGAAACCGGTTACCTTGTTCGTGTTCTTCACCAGATGCCAGGTTTCGTCGGTCATTTCCATCTCGACCAGGACGTAGCCCGGGAAGAAACGACGTTCGGTAACGGCTTTCTGGCCATTCTTGACTTCAATCACTTCTTCAGTCGGCACCAGGATCTGGCCGAACTGTTCCTGCATTCCAGCGCGGTCGATCCGCTCGGTCAGCGCGCGTTGCACGCTCTTTTCCATACCGGAATAAGCATGCACGACATACCAGCGCTTTTTACCCACAACCGCGCCCGCAGCCGCCGAAGGCGTTGCTGCAGGCGGCGTGCCTTGCGCGTCGTCTTGTGTGCTATCGCTCATTATTGTTTCCAGCCCAAAATCACGTCGTATAACAAAACCTCGAGGAGCTTATCGATGCCCCACAGGAAAATAGCCATTACCAGCACAAATGCAAAAACGATGGCAGTGATCTGCATCGCTTCCTTGCGGGTCGGCCAAACAACTTTTTTTGTCTCACGCACGGCTTCTTTGGCGAAACCGAGGAATTCACGGCCTTGCGTGGATGTCCAGGCGAAGGCGATTGCCACCACCAAACCGGCAACCAGGGCGCCAGCGCGCACCAGGCCAGACTGGCCCGACAAAAAATAAAAGCCGACAACGCCGGCAACGACAGCCAAAACTGCCAGAATTACTTTGAGCTTGCTGCCGGATTCGCCGACAGTTTGCACAGGGTGGTTAGACATACGCGGTTTACTTTCAGTACCCTACACCTGAATCGGTGGCAGGGGCGGAGGGCATCGAACCCCCAACCTCCGGTTTTGGAGACCGGCGCTCTGCCAATTGAGCTACACCCCTACGCTTAAAACACTTTATCTGAACGGCTTGGCCAGCAACCCGCTTTCACAAGTACGCATACCATTCAGACATCAACGCCGCGAAGCGGGAATTTCCCGGGTCGCGGCGATTACAGCTTTTCTTCTTTTAGTCAGCCAGGATCTTGGCGACAACACCTGCACCAACGGTACGGCCACCTTCGCGGATCGCGAAACGCAGGCCTT
>NZ_JBWKQR010000032.1:0-12030 GCF_059418905.1 Collimonas sp. GW821-FHT07E08
CGTCTTCGCTTGCCCATCAAACACCTCTCCTTAGCGAGTATTCTCGCCTAAATTGGTACCCGGATTCATTAAATCACACAAAGTAATCGTAATTCTGCTTGCCCATCGCCTCATATTCGATACCGATACAGGTTGTATTTTTCAGTAAAAACGACGCTAAAAATACACATAATATTTCTCAATGGAAATTCCAGGTAGGACAACGCATAAAAAAAATACTAAATTAGTGCCATTTATTACTTAATGCGGCTTCTGAAAGCCTCCCGCCCCATGAGCCTCACTCGGTAAAACTCTGATATCAACCACGATTAGGAAGTACCTGCGATGCTGCCCCCCTTCAGATTTGTTTGTCTGCATAACATAAGCGCAAAAATCAGCAATCCACTGGTCGGGTTGACAAAACATGTAGACTTAAGGACAATCTCCCCGTTTTTAGAGGGCGTTAAAAGTAGAGGCTAGGCGGCCAAGAGCAGCATGGGGCCATCAAGAGCCATGTTTGGTCGGTCGTAATTTTAGTTTCATAACCAGCGCGTTGATCTGCTTGGATTTTCTGGACTATTTTCAGAGTTAGTTTTCGGCCGTTATCAACCATGCTGTGGGCCGGAGAGGGCCACAGCATGGGCAAATTCTATCGGCGACCGGCCATGGAGAGCCATGTGAGGTCGACTCTCGTTGTCATCCCGTCTCCAAGTTTCGATAATTACTCTTGCTTCCTCTAGACTTTCGAACCAATGCAAGTTCAGGCGTTCGTCCCGGAAGGATCTGTTAAAAGTCTCAATGTGGCAATTGTCGGTTGGCTTGCCGAGCCGGCTAAAATCGATACGTGCCTGATGATGATACGCCCACAAGTCCAACAACCGGCTGGAGAACTCGCTGCCATTGTCGACAAACAGATGACGTTGCGCTGCCATTTTTTGTGAGGGTCTCGGCGACAATCTCGGCCTTGAGCCGTTCTTCGGCATACATCTTCTTCAGGCGCCGGTTTTTGTCTTCCAGTTCTTTCATGCGGGCCATCAGCGATGTATCCATACCGCCGAACTTTGAACACCATTTGTAAAACGTGACATTGCTCATGCCGTGTCCACGGCACAGTTCAGGGACGGGCGAGTCACCCTCGGCTTACTTGAGGATGGCGATGATTTGGCTGTCGGTAAAGCAGGAAGTCTTCGTGCAGAACTTTCAAAAATCTCAGTTTAGAAAATTGTACTTTTAAAAGCGATCATTTGGTGGTGAGGGGGCGGACCCTACGCGATCGTAGTAATTCAATGCAAAACGGCTCAGATGTTGCCACTGGTTTATCGCGTGTTTTATCGTTTTGAGCAGTGGCACGCCACATTTCTGCGATATAATTTCAATTATCAAAATACTCTTTAAATATTCATCTCTCGATCTTTTATTTCTCGCCTATAGTTCTTAAAAAATTCGCCTGGCGAGCAGTGAATAATTTTTCGAAATACCCGACCAAAATAAGCTGAGTCATTAAAACCTGATCTATACCCAATTTCTGCGATAGTTAATTTAGAAAAATTTGCATCTTTTAACATGCGTAACGCTGCTTTTACACGCATTGTGCGTAGGCTACCAAGAAAAGTAGTTTTTTCTGGACTTAAAGAAAACTGTCGATGAACCTCTCTTACTGAAATATGAAAGTGCTTGGCAAGCTGTGCGGCAGAAACCTCCGGATCCATATAATTTTCACATAACCAATTGTACATACGCAAATACAAATCAGGATTATTCCGGCTCCCTGATTTGCGAATTATATGAGCATCTTCTAATGCAAGCAAATAGAGTGACAAAATATGTTCTGTTATGATCGCATGCTGATGCTGTTGTACGGTTCCCATCATTTCCTGATTTAAACTACGAAAATAGAGTGCAAGTATTGCGGACCATCCTTTGTCAGTTTTCAAGGCCTGCGCTACGCAGTCTTCTGGATGAGGTATCCATGCACGCATAAGTGGTTCGGGAATAGATACCAGAACGGCATGTGAATTTTCCATTGAGCTTATAACTTCTTGTTTCGTATCAACTAACACGAAATCGCCCATATTTAATGTACTTTCATATTTTCCTTGCTTCAATACCCCCCCCCCAGCTAGTCTCATCATCAGATGAAATGGATGTTTCTTCGCTTGAGCGATATGAAATCTTGTACGACGAGCGGTAAAGGGACTTCTCCCTTCTGAGTGACAATACATAAATTCGCCAATTTGGAGCGAATCCACTTTGGCGTGAAAATTTTCGCGATCAGGACTATCGACCTCAATTGGATTGAGTAATTTGCTGGCTACATCTGCCCAATATTCAAATCGTTTTTTTTCTGGCAAGAAGTCAGTAGTGATAACTGGGTTAGAAATAATCCCCATGTACGATTTTCCTAAAATTGATTGCGTCGTCAAGTGGAGTGAAGCGTAATTAAATATAATCGTGAGGTTTTTTTATCAATAGAAAAAATGTGCTGTTTTTATATAACAATTGCGCCATTTTTTTCTTTAGTAGTCGGCCCTGAATAAATCAGGCGAGCCAATGCTGGCGCTGGTTTGACGACTAAAAATGATCGCTGGATTTGCAGAAATATGAAGTATTCCCATTGAATTCCTTGCAAATGTCGACGAGGTTTTGATGAGGGGCAGAAGCCTGAATTACCCTAATCCGGCCGCCTTTTTGGCTTTTGAAACTCTGAACTAGCGCCCTCCGCTATTGCAATTGGCGAATATCATCGACTGGAAAGCGATCAACCGCTTTGCCGGCGACACATTCCAGTCCGAACACCGGCGGCCAGCGGAACGGCCCGCTGGATTGCTGTATCTGCAGCAGGCCTACAGCCTGTCCGACGAGGATGTGGTGTAAGCTCGGGTCGAGAGTCCGTATTGGCAGATGTTTACCGGCGAGACTTATTTGCAAAGCTGCTGGCGAAAACCATTAACAGCCGCCAAGCAATGCGTCATCATCAAGGTGACCAATGCTACCAAGGTCATCGTTGATACCACGGTGATGGACAAGGCGATTGCCCGCCCCGCCGATTCGAGATTACTGAAGCGGTAGCGGGTACACCTAGTAATGGCTGCGAACACGGCCTGACGCCACACCAGAACGACAACCGAGAGAGACCACGCCAAGGTACCGGAATCAGCGTGCAGCAAGACTTGGGCGCACCCAACGCATCCTGAGTCAAAAGTCAAAAGCCCAAAGACAAGATTACCCAATACATGCGCTGGAAGTGCAATGCATCAGCAACAGGCGGCAGACGGAAAATAGGCCGGAACTGGCTCCCCCCCCTCGGGGATACGCCGTACGCTGCACTCTGTGGTGCCGATCACAATCTGCATATGATCATAAAGAAAGCTACGATAATGAGATGATCCCCTCCATCCTGCAAAGTACTAATCTTGCAGGGTGTTTTCATTTCTGAAGGAGACGATCATGCAAGACGTTACGCTCATCGAGATCGATCTAGGCAAGTACAGCTTTCATCTTCACGGTCAAGATCGGCATGGTAAGGCGTTGCTGCGCAAAAAGTTCACTCGCAGCCAATAAATCCATTCTTTGGGAAATTTTTCTACCTGCTCCATCGTCATGGGAGCCTCTGCCGGCGCTCATTGGATGGCGCACTAACTGAGCAGTTTCTGGCATGAAGCGAAACTTGATCTCGCCGCAATTTGTACGTCTTTTTGTCAAGAACAACAAGAACGATTTCATTGATGGTAAGCGATCCTTTAACGACGTCCCTCAGAGCGTCTGAAGAATGTGAGACCATATGAGGTTTACCGCTGGGTTGCCGGCATATTCCATGGCAGCAGTGCGTCGTAGTCATCAACGGTTTGCGCCAGCGGCAGCATACTGAACATCCGGGTCAGATAGCCGTAAGGGTCGATGCAGCTTGCCTTGCATGTCTCGATGATCAAATAAAAATCAGCGCTGGCGTTGGCTCCACCGACAGTGTCGGCAAACATCCATGACTTTCGTCGAACGACAAATGGTCTGATCGCATTCTCACAAGCGTTGCTGCAAATAGGCCAAGCGCCGTTCTCGATGCAGCGAGTCAATTTGTGCCATTGTCCATTGAAGTAATGCAAAGCCTTGCCCAGCAGGCCTTGCGGTGGAACACTGTCCAAGTTGGTCAGCAGCAGATGTTCGATTTCCTACAGCACGCGTTTGCTGTAACTGGTGCGCAGACGTTGCCGGCGTTCCGGTTTCCAGTCCCCGCTTCTAGCCTCAGCTGTTCAAGCTGGTATGTCGCGGCAATGCCGCTATATGTTTGATAGCCGTCAGTCACGAGCGCAGATCTGTTTGGACCCGAACAACTCGTGACGGACGATCTCTCGCGGCAGGGCCGGGTCAAGCGGCTTGCGGCCCGGCTTCTTGCGCGCGTGGCAGGCAACTTTCATCTGCACGCTGTCTTCCTGCGCTGGTGCCGACGCCGCTAGTGCTTCGACTTCGTTGAAGAAGAGGTCTTTCTGTTCTAAGCTGCGGACTTCGCTCTTGGAGCCAAACAGTTCGCGTTGAAAGGCCTTCAGACGCTCCAGCGCCAGGTCGCGTTGATCGTCACCACGCGTAACTTGCCAAGCAACGTATCGCGCCCCTCCATCGCGTTCGCAGTGTCGCGCAGCGCGTTGATCTCCATCCAGAAATCTGCTGCCTCCCGGTGCACGCAAACCTTCAGTCCTTCGTCGAACCGGAACATTTCATCCTACCAAGTATCTGCAGTACCCACGACAGCTCCGTCAAGTTCGCTTCATCAAGATTGAATTGCACACCATTGAGCAAACGAACATGCAGCACAATCGCCAGCGCCGGCACGAGCGAAACAGAGAGGAAGCTTGAACAACCGGCACGAATGTCGGTGCGGATGATTCAGTGATCATCAATAATTTGGATTCCGTCACGACTTCGGCTTTGCCGGCCGGCATAGGTGCAGAATCGCGTACCACATGAGGCTTACCTTGCCCTCAACGGCTCTTGTTACTGGTGGCGATCCAGGTTCGCAGCAAGTTTGCATTGATCCCATGTCCCATCGCCATGCATGCCACAGAAACGCCAGGCTTCCGACAGGCCTGGATCAACTCCGATTTCGCCTGCTCGTCGTAGATGCAGCGAGCATCGCGTTTGCCCCCTTAATGAGACGAGCCTCCAGCTCTGCGTTCTTCTTTGCCATATGGCTACCTGCCCACGTTCATCGCTCCATGGACACAGTCATTGAGTGCCCTGCTCATCATCATGCCGGCATATTTCGGACTCGGCCAGACGTGCAGTACATCACGTTCGCACTGAACCAGCAGCAGTCTAGTTTGCTTGCACACTGCCCCCTAAGGGCATTCGTCAGCAAACATACCAGATGCAATTCAAGGGCGCTCTACAGGCTGACGCATTTGCTGGCTTCAACGCCTTGTTTAGAACCGATGAAATACAAGATGCAGCATATTATGCGCAGACACACCGTAAATTCTTCGACTTGCATGACGCCAGGCCGTCGGCCTTGACGACAGAAGCGTTACTTCGGATCGGTGAATTCTATATGATCGAAGCAGGCATCTGCGGAAAGCTATCTAATGAGCGACGCGCAGCTCGACAATTGCAATCACTTCCGCTCATCGATAATTTCGAGACTTGGTTGCCCGCCACGCAGCTCAAATCTGCAGCGACGGCAGAGGAGAAATCGACAATTCGGCCGCGGCACGTTCCCTTCGTGGGGTCGTCATCGGACGCCGGAATTATTTATTCGCCGGCGCCAACAGTGATGGTGAGCGCGCCGCCACGATCCATTCGTTAATTGGAACCACAAATTAAACGGCATTAATCCTGAAGCCTGGCTCACTCAAGTCCTAACCCATATCGCCAATCATCCGACCAATCAGGTTGACGGTTTCCTGCCTTGGAATCTCGCAGACCAACTCAGCACCGCCCACACCAATCCCGCTTAATTCCTAACAGTGTTGTTGGCAATAAGCGCCGCTGAATCAGATTCGTCAAGGGGTATCCCTATCTGGTTCGTCAACCGCTTGCGAGCAGTGCGGGGCAATAAAGTGTCCTGTCGTGCATCATTGCGTAAAGTACATCGCAACGCCAGCGGGCAAGAGCGATTAGGGCTTGATTGTGTCGTTTTCCTTGGCTAATCTTTCGGGCGTAGTAGGCGTGTGAAACCGGATCGCGAAGCGCGGTAAAGCCCGATAGGAACACGGTGTGTGTTTGAGCACTTTATTTCCACGCCGAGATGGGGGCTCGCCGCGAATTGATGAGCCAAATCGACGTGTGACGGGCGCCAACCCTGCATAAGCCGCAAGGTACGCGGCTGAAGTAAAGGCCCTGGAGGCGACTTCAGTCCGGAGTTCGGCTGCCGTCCTAACGCCGACTCCTGGCATGCTGGTTAACAACCAGCAACAGCTGCCCATGCTCCTTCAATCCGGCAATGACGAAGCCGGCCTTCGTCAATGGGCAGAACCTTATCGAATAGTCGCTTCCCTGATCGATTAAGCGCAACAGCATGATGTTCGCCCTTGCCAACGTCAACACCAACAAACACGTCTACAGCATCGTAATGTTCAATAGCGTCCATACGACCTCCCGCCACAATAAGCTCTGATAGCCAACAACGCATGGCAACAGGTCTCGGCATCCACGTTACGGACGGCCTCGGGTATCCTTCGGACCAAGTCTCTATCAGAGATCACCAGCCCCCCCACCAGGTCTGGTGCCCCCCCCCGGATCATGGACGACTGGGGCAGCAATCATATCGGACCTGGCTGACCAACACCCCGAGAATCGAGATCTGTATATGGTAACGTGGCAGAAAACATGCTTACCATCAAATGCGAGCATGACCAGTTTCAAACGCGAGCCGTTACATCTAGCTCCGACTGTCAATGACGTTGCTAACGTGGTACTTACCAGTTATATGCACACTACCCCGTTCGGACCGTGGCAATCAATATTGTTCACACGATTGCGGGTGATCTGGAATCGTAGGCGGTTTACGAAACTTTCAAGTTAGTGGCCGGCGAGTAACGCCGTCACGACCGTGTTGGCATCGGTCATTTTGTAATATGTCACTCCACTCACCTGTTCGGTAAAGGCATATCCCCTGGTGCTCATGCTGGCCGCTGCCTGGATCAGCAAATCCAGTGACACGAGAGTCGAGTTCACATTCGAGTCGGTGATAGCGACATACTGGGTGATATCGGCTGCTTTCGAGTGGATACCATCCCATAATGATTGCCCATTATAAACCGTGTAGTTAAGCTCCTGATCGCTGCCGTCGGTGCTCCTGAAATGGATCTCGTTTGCATCGAACCCGATTTCCTCATTAACAAAGTCGGCGCCCAGTATCAGTTTCAATAAATCTGTATGGTGGCCATTGGCATCCGTGGCGGCACGCGTCACCGATGTATCCACGATGCTGGTCACGTTATTGTGTTTTCCAGGCGTCAAGTTTACTTCGCCCCATTCCTGATTGAGCAGCAAATTGTGTTTACCGGACGACGTAGCGATGTCGATTGCCGAACTGGAGTCGCCATGCAGGCCGTCAAGCACGTCGCTGAGCCCCCCAAAACTTCCTTGCAGATTGGATCCGGCAGCTAGATAGACATTGCAGGCGCCGAGCAGAGACGACACCCGCACCGTCGCATAATTAAGATAAATATTGTTGACGCCCATGCCCATGTTGATCGTCAGGCCACTAGAGTTCGAAACCGTAACGTCGTTATTACCGACGCCCAGTGTCAATTGGTCAAGATTACTGCAATTCGAGACCGTAATGTTGTCACCCAGATTGGAGCCGACGATGTTTTGGAAGTTCTTGAAATTAGCTTCGTCTTCTTTGCCGTTATTAATGGTCGCGGCCGTCGACCACATGCCACCAGTTGGATCGTTGATAACGATTTTGAGTTCGTCGGCAGATCCGCTGAAATTGAGTGTATTTTCACCGGTCGTGACGCCGATCGTTGGATCCGTCGCGATGGCGGATGAGCCGCCATCGTACTGGGCTGTCGCCAAGGTGGTGTTGGTGTCGGCTCCCAACACAGCCATCAATCGGTTGTCACCGCCACCCATAATGACGGTGTTGCCTCGCCCGCCCACTGCAACCGTGCCTTTCCCGCCGGTCATACTGACATGATCGATGGCCCCCAGCTGGAAGCAATAGCTCTGGCCAGATCGGTCGCCGATGACGTTATTGCCGACCGTATTGCCACTCACGGCGGCATTGTGAATATCGTCGAGATGAATTGTGCCAATGTTCTTGGTGCTGGCAAACTGCACCAAGTCCATATTGCTGCTCCCCCCGAAGATCGTATACCCACTTCCGGTCAATGTATCGGCGTTAATGATGTAGGTGTTCTTGCCGCTGCCGCCCTTGAGGGTACATTGCGTCGTCATCACTTCGAAATTCATGGATTCGGAGGACCCCGTAGCATCGATTGTCAACACGCCCGTGAAATTTCTATCGGTTGATGCGACCACAATCTCAGATAACTGCGCGTTGTCATTCAAAGTGACTGTATTGTCGCTCCATTGCGTGGCGGTGGTTGCACCGCCGCTCATCACATTTAGATGGGTCCAGTAGGCCGAATTGGACGAACCGTCGGCATAGTAATCGGACGGTTTGGCATAAGCGCCATTAATTACCCGTATATTGCTTAACGCACCGTTGGCGGCAAGCAGCATGCCTCGCAACTTGGCAACTTCCGCTTGACCATCGGAAGTTCCCAGTATTTGATATTGGAAGTCCTGCTGCAGAGCCTGCAGGAAGCCGCCGTTGATCATGGCTGAATGGAGTTGCCCCATAATGACAGGCGTATAGATTGCCGACGTCAAATTCACAATCGGTGTGGCATTCAGAGCGGCTATTTCATGCAGGTAACGGCAAATGATGTCGCCTTCCGCAGTGCGTCCTTCGCTATTCAGAGTATTCCATTGGTTTACGAGATCGACTGCTTGGCCGATCCCGCCAAAATTCGGGATCAACGCGACAGCTGCTGCCATGACCACGCCAGCCGGGCCTTCAACCGCTATCGTCCCGATAATCAAGGCGAGTTGCACGCCGTCCGCCACCCCCCCTCCAATAGCCGCAATCAAATTCCCTTGGGTCCCATTTGCTTTGTACGCAGCGACATCGATATAGATCTGCATCGCGTCACTGGCTGCCATTGCAATGGCGAGTGATGGTCCGAGTATGGCGGAGGAAGCTCTGCCGACAGCACCGGCAGCGGCGAGTTCGCCGCCCGCACTATCTTTAAAGAAAAAGTCGATCGCATCACTAACCGTAGCAGCGACGTTGCCGGCGAGACTGATGCTTTGCAGAGCAAGGCTTCCAGTTTTAGTGCCGTTAAGGTCTGGCCCCACGCTAGTCTGGTAGATTGCATAGGCACCGCTGGCAAGGCCCAGTGCATCGGCACAAAAAAAGATGCCGCTACCGGCCTTGAATTTCTCCCATTTCCCGTTTTCATCCAATTGCATTTTTTGCAAATCGGTGACTGAGAAGGTCCCCGCTTTCAACTCTTTGGGAACCTTCACGTCGGCTTCAACTTCGGCATAAATGTTTTCAGTAGCCTGGGTAAGCATCGAGTCGTCATCGGTTTTGGAATCAAGAGCATTCCAAGCCTTATAAATAGTAACCCAAGGGACCTGTAGCGTCGACGCCAACCAAGAGAGTCCCTTGATGATATCACCGGTCATCTTGACGTTATCATTGTTGTCCGATGTGGCCGCTTGCTCGAATGCATCGGCAACGGCAGAAACATTCCAGATCGTACTGATCAGACGCATCTTTTGGTTGGTGTCTCTGTTAGCGGCGATCCCCTCCCTGTAACTGCCACATGCGGCGGCTATTGCTGAAGATGCCGGTCCAGCGCTCGCTTTTAAGACATATCCGTTCAAGTTGCCGATAAATCCTATTAGTGCGCGTGCCGTATTGGCGTCCGAATATATGTTCCGGTTGGCAGTGCTAAGGACTGTTGGGGCGGTAAAGGTCTTGGCGTTCACGTCATAGGTACTTCCTATCGCAGCCAGTTGCGTGCGCATGTTTTGCGCATCTGTGGGCGTCATCATGGTCAGTGCCGCGGCCTGCGCGACGCTGTTGATGGCGCTCAATTGGCTGACCGAGAACCAGCCCATTTGCTCGTTGGAGAACTTGCCCCAGCTAATGGAATTCAAGGTAGTCAACAACATCGACGTCAGCCCCTGCACCTGCGGCTCCGTCAAGGCCTGCACCTGCGCAGTCGACAACGCGTCGAACTGCGCAGCATTGAGCGACGCGATCGTCAGAAACGGCAGAGCCGCGATGTCGGTGACCGACAGCGTCGATATTTGATTGGCGGCCATTTCCAAGACGGGCATTGCAACAAGCTGCGCCCGTTGTGCGGTGCTCATTGAATAATATTGCAGCCCGCTCAAGACTAGGCATTGAGCCCTGGTCAGACTACCCAGCGCTACCACGTCGGTGGTCGAGGTCAGGATTGTGGCAGGAATGCTTTGCAGGTCGGAGAGGCTGACGGCTTGTAGTTGCGCGTTCGTCATCATCGAAATCGGCACAGTGGAAGGTAAGGTGGTGGCCTGCGATACCAGCGAGGCATACCTCCCCCTCGTCATGCCTTCGATAGCTAGGTTGCCCAGATTGGCGGCATTGGACTTGCCTAAGGCTGCCAATTGCGCATCGCTCATCGCCCACATCTGCTGCATGGTCAGGGCTTGCGCCTGGACGGTGTTGAAGGCCCCCAGCGCGGTGGCCGACACCCAGACGATCTGCGGCGCCGGCAAGGCCGTAATTTGGGCCGGTGTCATCGAATCGAACACCGCGTCATTCAGGGAGCCACCGACATCGAACAGCAAGACGCCGCTTTGATTCGGGGCGAGCAAGCTCCATTGCGTCACGGTGACGAACGGTGCTTGGGTATGAGTCAAGCCCGCCAACTGGGTCGGGGTGAAATTGACGAGAACGGCCCCCATGTCGGTGATAGTCTGATTCGCGATCGCGCCGATCTGGGAGGGGGTAAAGGCACTCAATTGCGATAGACTCATCTGCGTGAATTGAGATCCCGTGAAACCATCCATCTGCGAAAGGGAAATAGAGGAAATCGTAGTCGGGTCGAGCGCCGAAATAGGCAGCACGGATATTCCCTGAACCGAAAGGGCTTGCAGAATTGCCAAAGGGATTAGCTCGTGATTATGAGTCGTCCAATAATCAAGAAAAAGAATTGAATGCGCCAAATCAAGGCCGCTAATTTGCTGACCAACCAGAATGGGGACGGAATTTCCATGAACCTGGGGCGCATTGAGCTTGAATGCCATGTCGGGGCTCTCCGTAACCCAATTCTGCGAAATAATATTACTGAAAAATTGACCGTCAATTGCATTAAGTTGAGCCGAACTATAGGCAAGTAAACGCGGCCCTAAAAACAATGGTGAAATGTCAGCCCAACCGCCAGCCACGCCCCCCCACGCTGCAATTGTGTCATTTACCATTTTTCCTATAATTGAGGGCTCTGCTTTACAAAGACCTAGGATCGAAATTTTGTAGTAGAAATATGGCATATCGGGTGGGCCATAACTGTCAACGACGCTTGGATTCGCCTGTAAAAATTTTTGCAAGGTTGCCGCGACGTTCGTTAAGCTTGCTACCTGATCGCCCCTCAAAGCAGAAAAGAGTTGCTGAGTCGTGCATGCATAAGGGGATGTCGACGAGGAACCGATGGCGAAGAATTGAGTTGCGGTGAGCGCCGACAGGGCATCAGGCCTCAAAGCGGTTGTTTGCGCGATGCCCCAGCATCGCAGAGAGGACGCGGGCATCGCGCTTATCTCAGTGGGCGATAATGCTGTAATCCGCAATAGAGGCAAGGTTTCCGCCACTTGCGCTGCACTCATCCCACTCAAGTTGATGGCAGCAATCTGTGCTTGCGATAATGCTGCAATCTGCTCTGGGGTAGCACCAGTAATCCCGATGCCTAGACCAGCTCCTTGGTTGCCATTGGACATTTGGGCAATTTGGGTAGTGGATAGAGCCGCAAAAGCGGCTGAGGATAAGGCGCCTACCTGCGC
>NZ_JBWKQR010000033.1:0-11424 GCF_059418905.1 Collimonas sp. GW821-FHT07E08
ACGATCTTATCGCCTTGGGCTGCAATTAAGGCCGCCATCTGCGCTGTGGTAATGGCTGCGCAACCGGCTGGGGAGAATTGGCTTAATTGGGCCGACGATAAAGCGGCAAAGGCCGTTGGGCTGATTTGAGCAATCTGATCTTCAACAATAAGAGCTGCTGTCATGTTGCATACCTTTTAAAAGAGCTGCGCCATCAGTAGGCCTTAGCTTAGAACGCAAAAGGGAAAGATTGAGACGATTTTCGCTGTGCTGAGCCTCGCCTGAAATATAGTCTTCCATCGGTGCCGTATAAATAACGATACTTTGGAAGAGCTAAAAATGAAGAACATGCCGATACTGAGTTCAAAGAGCCTGCTGTTAAGCGGGTATCTGATGAATAAACAGTCGGGGCGGCGGCCCTCGAACTGGGGCCTCGAGACCAGACGCTACGAAATTGGATCAAGGTTGCCGCAGCAGACAAGCTCACAGGTGCCGACAGAAAGGTAGTCATACCTGAGGCGACGAAGTTATCCCGACTGCGAGTTGGAGTCGCTCGCCTGACGCTGGAGAACGAAATTATAAATAAAGCAGCGGCGTATTTTGCGAAGGATGTTCTGTGAAATACGCCTGGATTAATGCGCAGGGCAAAGCATTTACTCTGAACTAAATGCGCAACATCCTTAAGGTCAGCATTAACAGCTATCGAGCGTGGAAACGTGGTGACGCACCTGGCCGCAAGCGGATGACCGATACACAGATGCTGGCAGTGACACGGGCGATTCACACTGAGCTCAAGGGGGCTTACGGCAGTCCGCGCACGATTCGTGAGTTGCAGCTGCGAGGCTTCACTGCCGGCAAAGAGCATGTCTAAAGGCTCATGTGAGAGAACTGTATTCGTGCCCGTCATAAGCAACACTACAAGGTCACCATGGACTTGAAACATGGTTTGCCGATGGCCGAGAATTTGTTGACACGAAACTTTACGCCGAGTGCACCGAATCAAGCATGGACGTCGGACATCACGTATCGTTGAACCGACGAGAGGCGGCTGTACTTGGCCATCGTTCTGAATCTGTTCAATCGTGAAGTCATTGGCTAGTCGCGCAAAAATCGCATAACGACTGACATCGTGATAGGCGCGTTGACGATGGCTTAGTTCCGCCGGCGGCCGGACCAAGGCGTCCTGCATCATTCGTCCCGCAGCAGGCAGTCCGCCAGTCATGCATTTCAGGACAAGCTCCAGGAATTTGGCACGATCTGCTCGACGGTCCGGAAAGGCAATTGCTGGGACAACGCCCCTACAGAAAACTGGTTTAACAGCTTCAAGAATGAAAGGTATCATGGCTTACGCTACGCTATTCATGCTGAATTTAAGATTGCTAGCCTTGAATATATTGAAGTCTTTTATAATCACAAGTGACTCCATTCAACACTTGGCTATCGATCACCGATCCAGCACTTACAGCGCTGGGCCAGGGAGCAAAATCAGGAAAAGCAAACTGCATAAAAACCTCCGAATGGAAGACTAAATTCCGAGGGAGCCTCGAAATGCTGCACATGATCGTCTGATTTATTTTTAAAAAGAAATTCTTCCAAGTAGAACCGTTATTTTCTCTATGTAGAATAGACTACTTGCTCGACAAGCTAGCAACATGTTAAATGCAAAAAAACATAATAGTAAAATTGCGCCAACTTATAAAAATATATGATCAACTGTCAATGTTGATAGGTAATTTGATTAGATGAGCGCACATCGATCCTCGGCTCAACCCCACTTAACGCATGTCGTTATACGCAAGTCTGATGCGGCAATGACGCCCTGAAGAAATTTTACATTCAATGACTTATCGCAGCTCTTGTAAACTGGTGGTAAATCGCGTTTTCTCTTGTTTTTGTGTGAACGCATTGGCTATCGAATCGACGACTTGGGCAGAGACAGAATTTCATCAAATCGACTTGGGCGATACACGCCTGAACACACAAACGAGCGCGGACATTGATGAACCGATTTACGGTCGAGCCTTCAGCCAGCGCACCGAGGGTATACCGAGGCTGGAGCGCAACGATGGTGACGTACTTTTTTTCGACAATGACAACATCGACTGGCGCGTGCTCATGGCACCCACTTAGTGTATGTCGCGAACCATGAAACGAACATGATGTCTTTGATGTTGCTGGCACAGGAGTTGGGCACGTCCGCTGACTGGCTGATGCGCGCCTCGCACAATCGCTGCCTGTTTGATGGCGACAAGCTGTGGCAACACACAAGTACCAGGAAGCCGGTGGGATAAATTTCGTTTGTGATAGCACCACAACAAGGCGTCAAGGTACGCACCGTGCGCCAGCAACTGTAGGTGAAGCTGGCCGAACTGGTGACAGACAAAGGCAAAACTGTCAGCGCCACTTGCGTCATTGCGCGCGAAGTCGACGCGCCAGCCGGTATCAAACCGATCGAATGCCGTTTGCTGACCAACCACGAGGCTGGCACTGTGGAGACGACGGTCGAACTGATCAACTGGTATCGCGCACGCTGGGAAATCGATATTCTGTTTAACGTCCTGAAGGAGCTTTAGCTCGGTTAGATTGATCGACTTAACTCGCTCTGACGCTGCTCATGATGGTGGCCTGGCATGTCATCCACCCGATGGGGTGGGTCGAATCTATCCCGACCTGGATGCGACATTGCTCTTTGAACCGGACGAAATACATGGGGGCTTATTTGTCGACGAACATGGCGCAACCGCCCAAGTTAACGCTCAACAAAGTACTGCGCTGACTGCTCGTCTCGGAGGATCCCTTGGCCGCAAACGTGATGCCGATCCGGCGTGAAGACGATTTGGCTGACCGGAAAGAGATTCATGTCGTTGCAAAAACGCTATGCGCTCTGCCGCCGGCGCTGCTACTTGTGTATAACAAGATGCTCTTGCCGTTAAAAAGGCATAGCATCGAGAAAATCGTGATCATCGATGATATGTAATGGCAGCACACCGCATGAGTGTTACTATCGCCGCCCTCCGGCGGCTCAAAAGGCGGCGTAGATGGCTGACCGGGCCACCCACCGCGCGCACGCTCTTCCCCGAGCTCGGCGACGAACGGTGCCGCGGATAACCTACATCCGCACTGTCCCACCTCAAAGTCAAATTCGTATCCAACCAAATGGAGCTACTTCTGAATACCGTCCTTGTCTGCCAACTCGTCGACTTTGAGCCTTGACGAAAGCATAGCTTCGCCCTGGTCAATGTTGAAGCCGTCCGTCAGCTTCTGCTTATCGTACTCGCTGGTGATGGTCGCGTTGGCTTCAACGCCCAGGCGTTGCCCGGCAAGCTGATTCGAGGCTCAAGGCGAACAGCAGTGACGTCAACCTCAACTTGAGATAGGTGTTTACGACTTCGGCCCGCACGCCGCCGTCCCGGAGAATGCGCAGCAATTACTCAACGTCACCCAAGATGATGCTTTGCAAACTGTGTTCTTAGCACTGTGCAGAGCTACTACGATGTTCAGGCCGACCAGGCGTTGTTAGCGGCTACGACAGAGGCGAAGCAGGTAGCAGCCGAAAATTTCAAAGCCAGCGAGGCGAAATATCTCGCCAGTGCCTGCACGTTGGCCGACCAATTGCATGGCACAAAGCCCCTAACGCCAAGGCCAGCCTGAAACGGACGCAAGCTGCTGGTGATCTGCACTATGCGTTGGACAGCCTGGCAATTGTCCTGGGACTGCTCCCTAATACGCCGCTGACGCTGGCCATACTCGGCGTATGTTGACGACGCAGTACACAGCTATGCTTGCTGGGTTGCTAGATTTGGCGCATCTGATAGTGAATTGGTCAGACCCTTATCAATTTGGCGCAATTTGACTATTTCATGATCACTTATTCATATTCCGTGAAGCCATACGGCGATATATTTGTATAAGCACTACGAGGATTTTCGCGGATGGCATATGAATGTTCCATTCGGAATCCTGGTTTTGAGGGAGGCCACCATGAATACACATCCTGATGATGCGCTAATTAGCGAATACATGGAAAAAATCCAGGAATTGGCCGCATTAAGTTTACAAGCCAACGATGTCGATGTTGAAATTTCTAATGTTGTCAACGAAGCGTGCTATTACCTGTCTCATTCCTTGCAATGTGATGTCCATAGCAATTTATTGTCTTTTAACCGGCGCTTGAAAAAAATAGTAAGCATGGTCCATCCTTGTTTGCCAGCCTATAAAAATACCTTGGAATCGGCCTTGGCATTTATTTTTATTTTTGAGACACAACAAAACCGGATCGTGAAACCGGGAAGACGCCGCGAGGCCTTGCAATGTGAGAAAAGAGGCGCGTGATGTTCATGTTGCGATGTGAGGTTCGTGGTACCGTCATAACGCTGCTTTGTTACCTACAGCGGCGGCACTATTATTAATTTAATAACGGTACGCTGCAAATAGACAATGGTGCTGTCACTGACAATGAGATTGTGACTTTTAATTGCAGTGACAGGAAACTGGTCGTGAGCAATATCATTAGTGGGACGCTGGCCGTTACGAGCAACATAAGGCGGTGAATTTGTCCGGTATCGCCCTACAGGGTCGAGCACGCACAACTACTATTTGGATACCTATAGCAGTACATTGAATGCTTCCACTAGCCAGGCTCTATTAACCTTATCAGGGGGCACAACCTAACAACAAGGCTATAACTGGACAACACTTGCAACGTTTGCAGGAGCGCTGGTTTTGGCAGAGATCTATGCCGGCATAGATGTCTTTGATTCTTTGCTGGCGATCACAGAATACTTTGCTAGAAAAAGTACTGGAATCGATGCCCCCCGTTGCTGCCTATCTCGGAAATCAACTGGCCTTAAGCGGTACGGATGTAGACAATTATCAGGTCAATGCCATCAAGCATCCAAGTGATTTGCCACCATCACCCCAACCCCGTTACATATCGCGGCAGTGGATATGACTAAGTTCTTTGACTGCGCATGCGACTCCAATGGTATAGCGCTGGTCACCGGCCTAGTGGGAGGCAATACGATAGTGTGACAGCCAATCGTATGATCATGCCGCTCCCTTGGACGTGAATGGCAGCACCTGCGTGTCAATGGTGACTATCAGTTAGAAGATGGCAATGGCGGAGCAAACCATATTGCTATGAACACGACGGAGCAGAGCACGATTATTCCTTACCCAAAGATGCCTGTCTTTGGAATAGGCACAAATTTCGACCAATTTGACAGTCGTATCTATTCTGACAAATCCGTGAATAACGGGAATTCACTTTCCCAGATTAGTTTCGATACCTTCACGAAGATACTGCAGAACGAGGAGCTGGCGCCGCTCAAATATGAGCACCATAGTGAGCCAAAGTCACGTAATTTTTAAATGGGGCAGAGGAAAACTGGAAAATCAGAGGCTCCTTTTGACTTGCAGCAGCACTCTTTTATCACGGCGGGAGGAAAAGAAGATGGCATGTTTTTATCGGCAAAAATTATTGATCACACTTTCTGCGGTGGTGTTATTGACCGCCTGTGGTAGCGGAGAAGATTCCGCGGAACACACGGGCTCTCAATCTACGACGCCCATGCCGCATCCATTAAGTGAAGATCAAAGTGTGTATGTAAAACTGGCGCTATCATCAAGCGCCAGCTATAGAATAATTGGGTCATCACTTCTATTCGACAAACCAATTGTAGGCAATAGGATAGACGCTCCCACCATAAACGGCATGGCGATGTGCCAAAGTGGTGTGCAATTCAACCACTTGATGGATGGGAATGTCTGATATGAAGATCGCAACGATGGGCATCGATCTGGCAAAAAATTTATTCCAGCTGCACAGTAAGCGTGACGTTAGTCTTTTAATTACCCATATCTTTCGGATACAAAATTGAAACCTAGTTGCATATCGGCCAACCGTCGCATGGCTCGCCATATCACAGTGTTCCTAGATGGCAGATCGGCAGAGCGAGCGAGATAGCCTCCGAGCTGCGCATTTTTTTCAAGGTAACGAGAAAGAAGAGGCATCTCACGGGATCTCTTACTATCCTTCACCAAGCAGTTGAGGACGTCAATTTTTGTATGCGTCAATGCCAGTTCTGGATCGACGTCCGGACATGAACGGTTGATCATCGTCAACCAGAATATGCGCCAACTGATGATGCAAAAAACGGAGGCCAGATTGGCCAGCCGGTCTGCCGTGCGCAATTGTAGCTCCTCCGCTTTGCAGCTGGATTTCAGAATCTTATGGAAGGTCTCGATCTTTCAGCGCATAGAATACCAGTGGGGGTTTTCAATGGCATCGCGCCGGGAGGTTACTGGTAGTTTCCACTCGGTGCGCTTGCGATCTGCTGGCTCTGTGCATTCGCGCGCGCGTATCACTGCCAAAGACTGTAATGGTCAAGTAAATTCGGACACGACGATGGTTTTTTGCTGCCATGTTCCGCTCGTAGACAAAGGGCGGCAGATTGCCCAGAACTGAATGCAGACGTTCGTTGTTGTAGGAGCCAACGATGTAGGTGGCGATATCGATCTTGGCCTCCGCGTGGTTGGCATATTGACGCTGCCATATCCGTTCCATTTTGAGATTCAGGAAGAAGCGTTCGGCAACTGCATTGTCCCAACAGTTCGCTTTGCAAACAACCGATGCGGTAGCACGGCGCTTCGCTTCGTAGAAACCGGAACGGCTAACGCCCAGCACACGGCCGTTCTGTGCGACAGAGATGGCCTTCGTTTGCAGCTCGTCGATAAGTCAAAAACTCATTTCAGCTCGCGGGCAAAGAAGGCCGAGGCCTTTTTAAAATTTCCACATCTTCTCGCAGTTGGCGGTTCTCCTGCTCCAACTGCCTGATTCGTTGTTGTTCGGGTGTCAGCGGTTTGCCAATGCCTGGCTGGTCGGATTATTCGGCATCGTACTGCTCTACCCAGCGACGCACGGCGGTCGGACCAATGCTCATGCTCTCGCATACGTGCTGAACACTGAGTCCCTGTTCTTTGATCATTTTGACGACCTCAAGCTTGATGCGGTGATCGAAATTGCGGCGTTGCCTTGTCATGCAAATCTCTTCGGATGGTGGATGGTCTACTTATCGAGGTGTCCGGGAAAATTAGACCAATACAGATCTATGTGCGCTAGTCTTTGAGAGATCGTACGACCGGGTTGCTGCCTTTGCACGGCAGTGGCGGCTGGATCAACAGGATAGGAACACTTCGGTCGCAGTCAGAAGTCGGCCTTGAATAAATCAAGGCCGACTAAGGGCATGGAGACGGATTTCGACAGTCACTACCTCTTGCGCTGCGCCGCTTCCAGGTCAGCGAGATTGCCTCAACTTCTGCAGCCTGCCTGTTCGATCCATTCATAAGCCTTCCATTCCATTGAAAGGCTATATGTTTCGCTCTTTTAGGGTTATCACAAGGGGGCGTACTTTATTGATCGCTTACATTTAATCGACCTTCAATGATGCACCGTTGTCGGGGGTGCCAGGGTTAATGAGCTGTTCAATCCAGGCAATGCACCTGTTGGTGCTGTAGTTGCCATGGTTGCGGCAGGCATGGCTGCCATGGCCTGCACTAACTGACCAGTTCCTGTGACGATATTTAACAGTGCCGTAGACTGCAACAAAGTATTGTTTCCATTCACAATCGTGGTATTGCTGCTCGTTAGATTGCCAACAAAACCAATAGACACATGAATATTTGCCAGCGTCAACGCATTCTGTTGCGCAATGGTAAGTTGCCCCCATTCTGTTGGTGGCAGAGATGAGGTGCCGTTCTGTGCGTAGGCGCCTGCCAGGATTGCCGGTGGAATTGCTTGTAAGGCCACGATACTAATATTGGTTTCGTTGCCTGGGTTATTGAAGGCAGCAGCAAGTGCAGGTTGACCTAAAATCGCGGTGAGTTGCGGTTGGGTGAGGCTGGCCGAAACCTCTAATGACACTTGTGTAAATTGTCCGGAGGAAAGACTAGCAAACGCTGCAGGGGGGATAGCAGCAATCGCAGTTGAGCTAGCCTGTGCCAGGAGATCTGGAGCATTCACCATCAGATTTCCAAGCCCAGTTGCGCTCAAGCTATTATAAGCTGCGATGTTATCCCCGGCTACATCAAGCATATGACTGCGGATAAGATTACCGACGAAGCCTGAGGCATTTTCTGCATAAAGATTGAATAAATCCGGACGACGTGTAATGGCACGCACAATGGGAGAACCCAGACGTGCTGCGGCATCGTCACCGAGAACACCTACAAATCCAAATCCTTCCCGCCCCTGATTTACAGCATTGCTACCTAGCGCCACCACAACACTCTCCGATAAATTCTCGAATAGCGAACGATTGCCCGTTAATAGTCCTGCCCACTGAAGGGACAGTGTATTAAGAAACGTTTCCCCAATTGGAGAAAGTGCGATGGCCCCAAAGCTCGACGAGGTCACCCCACCTCCCGCGCTCAATGTCTGTATGATCACGGCAGGATCGTTGTTTATGAGCCATTGTAGGTACCCTACCCCCTGTGGCGTAACCGCAAACGCTGCAAAGGCCGCTGTGCTGAGCGTATAGTTCCCACCCTGCGCAGCTTGCAAGTTCGTATATAGCGCAGTAAAGCCAGGAGCTCCTCCGTTGGCGGCGGTCAACAAGGACGAAGGCCCGCCATTTATGCCCCGCTGTAGTGCACGCAGATTCAAATCCGTGACGGCGGCTAACTGCTGATTGATACTCTCCTGCTGCCCCCGAGCAATCAGGGCGGCAACAACGCCATCTGCGTAGCGACCCGCACTCAAATCGTTTAGAATCCCAGCCGTGAATGCATTCGCGTCAATGATTGTCTGACTGTTTTGTATGATACTGTTAATCGCAGTGCGACCTGGCTCGCCGTTGCTATTAAGAGCGAGAATCAGGGTCTGAGTAAGCGGAAAATTCGCCGGAAATAAATTAGGTTGGTATTGTAAAATGTTGTATATTAAACCTGCTCCCGTTGAGTGATTGACAATATTGTTAATATCTTGAACAGAAAACTGGAAGTTGTTCGGAATCATGCTATGAGTATTCCGAATAATTTCGGCCAGGGTCGCTGTTCCATTAGCAGACAGTATAAGCTGCTCGAGCTGCACGCTAGTGAACGTTATCCCAACCGGCAATAGTGCCGGTTGATAATGGGCAAGCAAACTCAAGGCTGGACGATTCGCGAGCACATCATCAAGCAAACTGGACCATTGATTTGGAGTGAAGGTAAATCCGATTGGAAATCTTACATTAGCCTCGGCAAACAAACCTAATACGGAAGAAGCAACATTACTATCAAATAGTGCATTAATTTGTGCCAATGTCAGGTTCAGAGAATCCAGAAGATTCAGAGCGTACGCATGCCTGACGGCCATATCCTCTAGCCCACGAATAATATTTTGAGCACCATCACCATGGTTCACAATTGTTTGAATAACAGAATTGAAGTAATCTTGATTGATGGTAAAACCAGTCAACAATGGATTAAGGCGGTAGCTTCTTGCGATATATCCCAACATCTCAAAACCATTGGGTGTAGCTAAAAGTTCCCCAGTAAGATCGCGATTACGTTCCGGGTCATCTAGTTTATATTGTTGTACAGCCATAGCAATTAATAGACTTTGCCCATGGCTACTGGAAAGCAAGCTCGCCAGCTGCGGTTCAGTTATGGTGATATTGTCCATGACACCCGGAACGTTTTGCACAAAAGCGCTAAATGCGGCCACAATGCGGTTGTTATCCTCCATTTCTGCAACAAAAAAGGCAAATCGATCAGTGGTGAAAGTGAATTCAACAGGCAACATTTGACTAGTGTTAGCGTTTGCTGCGATAGCACCCAGCGCAGCAATGCCATCGACGGTAGTAAAAAGCGTATCAACCTGATTTAGAGTAAGCGTAAAATTCGCCGGGAATAAATTAGGTTCGTGTTGTGCAATGTCTCGTATTAAATAATTACTCGAAGCCTGTCCATTATCGACAAGAAGCCCAACCTGATCCTGAGTAAGCTGGCAGTTATTAAGCATTGCAGGGGCATTGAGGATAATCTGGCTCAGGGTCACAACTCCATCATCATCGGCAACCAAACTCTCGAACTGAAGCTGAGTGAGAGTAAATCCGACTGGAAACGCCACATGAGTCGCTGCCATCTGACCTAAGAACCAAGAAGCAACAGAGTTCTTAAATAGTGCAGTAATCTGAGTCTGGTCCAGGGTAATACCATCAAGAGCGGTCGAACGGAATTCGGCAATCCTATACAGCCCCAAAACACTGCGCACATCATGAAGAGCGGCATTGAACTGGCCTTGATTGATGACAAAATTATTAGGCAACATTGGAGCAAGGTCGTCGTGCGCTGAGATAAAACCCAACATGGTAATGCCATTGGTTGAGTTTAAAAGGGCATTCATCTGATCATTATTGATGGCAAGACTGTCCACATAGAAATCATTGTCAATATGAGTAGTCAGTACTGTAGGGCAATTTCGAACAAGATACTGCAATAGGTAAATCCCAAGCTCGCTGCTAATCAAGGTATCCAGCTGCTGCTGATTCATGATGATATCGGCCATGGCATTCGGATTCTCTCGCACGATATTAATGAGGCCAGTAGAAACGGCAGCTGTATTCGCATTACCAACAGCAAAATCGAATTGATCCTGGCTAAGAGCGAAATTGTCGGGCAACAGTTGAGACAAGGTCCCATTTGCTGCGATGGCACACAACGCAGCAAAGCCATTGACGGTAGTACAAAGCGTATCAATCTGTGGTTGAGTCATGGATATATCAGGACTCCATACCAGCTCAGCGTAGTTTTGAACAATACTAAGGAAAGCTGCTGCCCCATTAGCCCCCCCGTCAATTAGGCCATTTATCTGATTTCGAGACAAAATTTCAGCGCCACTTACGAGCAATCTCAGAAAATTTTGCCCCCGCTGCGTCGTCGTCAGGTAGATCAGGTTCTCTACCGTAATATTTGCCACGGCCTCCCCACTTAATTGCCCCACCTGATCTAGAGTAGAGTACTGGAGAAACACCCCCAAAGTATCCGAATTCTGAACAACAGTCGTAAATTCGGTGTTGCTGAGAGCGAAATCGGGCGGCAGCGTGTTCAACAGACGACGCAACATTGGGGTTGCGATAGAACCCAACGCAACAATGCCATCGGGGCTAGTAAAAAGCGTATCAATCAGTTGTTGAGTCACACCTACATTGCTATTAAATAGCAGCTCCGTGTAGTTTTGAGCAATACTAAGGAAAGCGGCCACCCCATTAGCCCCCCCCTCAATTAGGGTATTTATCTGATTTTGAGAAAAAGTGGGATCCGAACTTGTCAGAAATGCCAGGAAGCTCCTCCCCGCCACCGTCGTCGTCAGGGTGATCAGGTTATTGGCCGTAATCCCTTGTACTGCCGCCTCAGTCAATTGAGCCACCTGCGCTTCAGTGATGGTGTTTAGTAGGAACAGAG
>NZ_JBWKQR010000034.1:0-9441 GCF_059418905.1 Collimonas sp. GW821-FHT07E08
TTGGTGATCGTGCTCAGGTTGCCCGAGTTGTCGTAGGTATGGGTGGTCTTGTCCGCAACATCGGTTCTGGGACCGGTAGCAGTCAATACCTGGCCGACTGTGTTGTAGGTGTAGCTCCAGGTACGCGCAGCCCCCACCAACGTCGGCGATATACCTTGGGCGCCTGTCGCATCGCTGGTGGCTTGCACGGTCTTGCTCAACAAATTGCCGGAAGTATCGTAGGTATAGGTCGTCAACAGCTTAGGCTCGGCAATAGTCAACGGCAGACGATACGTCGCGTGCCAGGCGGTCGTGATCGTTCTGGATTGTGCCGTCCCCGACGCCTCCACCCGACTGGTTTCCAGGTTACGGGTCAGGTCGTAACTATAGGTGGTGACGCTGCCGTTGAAGTCAGTGCTGGTGGCAACATTGCCGTTGGCGTCATATGTGACGGCCGACGATGCTGCACCACAACCAGCACCGCCTGGTTGCGATTGACCTGTACTTTTCACGACGCCAAGGATATTTTGGAAATTATAAGTGCGAGTGGTGCCAAGCGGATCGGTTGCAATACTTTGAGTAAAAAGGTTTGGGTAGCTCACTGCAAATTTTTGCACTCCCCCAGCTAATTCGGTGGAAACCGCTTTGCCAGCGCTGTTGTACATGATGGTAGCGTAGCGAGCAGAGTTTTCATCTGTAATCCCCGTTAACGCAACCGGCAAATACGTGTTGGCGGTTTTGTCTTGTTCGTTGTACCAATAGATGCGCTTCTTGCCATCGGGGTAGGTTACGGAAGTTAAATTGTTGGCGGACGGACTGTTGGAACCGGCTTCATCATAGGCATAGATATAAAGACCCCCAGCAGGGTCGATCATTTTTATCATGCGCGCTGCAGCATCATAGGTGAAATTTAACTGGGCGCCAAAATGATCAGTTACACGAATGAGCAAGCCGGGTTTTGGGGCAATCGCAACTGGCGTAGTGGCATTCGAATAGGTCAACGTCTGCTCTTGGCCATCACGCGCAGTATTGGTTTGCAAACGACCTGTTAAGTCGTAAATTTCCGTCGCATCATTGTCCGCGTTGTAGACCTTCCAGCCGGTACCGTCGGTAGTTTTGGCGACTCGGTCGTTAATATCGACAGCGGGGTTGAGGTTGCTTGTAGTACCGAACGCGAGCATACGGCCATTTCCGCGCTGGACGGCAAAATCGTTTGGCTGTCCGGTTGGTACATAAGCAAAACAATATGGTCTCCCAGTTTGATCTCCAATACTTGGGTAGCATCCTGAATAAATAAGATTGGCATTGATAGTTTGTTGCGGTGCTGTGAAATCTACCCCTGCCACCTGGTAATTATTTACCCAGGCATTTCGGTCACTCCTGTATGTACGAGAAAATCGTAAAGTGTTGGCACCGCTGCCGGCATAGTCGGTTTCGGTCAACTTTTCTATTCCAGTAGACGGATAGATTGGCTTACCCAATGCAAGACAACTCTGCGGTTCTGGCTTTTGTGTGTTGAGATTGGGTGTACAGGTTATCGTATAGTGAGGTGCGCCACCGCCGTTAACCCTCATATCCCTATTGCACTCGTAGCTAGTGAGGACCGCACTAGTCCAATATACAGTTGGATCACCTGCTGCCACATAGTGCATATTAAAAACTTGCGGCACGCCGTTATACCATGCGCTTTGATCGGGGGGAGCGTACAGATCCAAAACCGTGAGGTTTGGATATTTAGCCATAAAAGTTGCCTTGTTCACTTCAAAGGCTTCTTCTGGCGTATCAAATTTTCCTTGCTTGTCGCTATCGGTCCACCAAGCATTTACATAAAATATATGCGGGTCGGTGTCGCGTGCCTGACCTGATGTCATGTTGAAAAGCGACAGTAAACAAAGCAACGTCAATACGATCCAACGCAATTCAATCAATTGAAGCAAATTCCATTGGACACCAATTTCTCCAGCAGCATTCCCATTTGCTCTCCTCACTGCACTGCTCCCGTGATTTGTTGTAATCGATTTAAGGCATCCACCACACGACTGGTTTGACGCGCCAAGGCGCCGCTTGGATCTTTGACTTGCTCATTGATCCGGTTACCCATGTTGTCCAGGGTATAGACGATGCTGTTGCCGAGGCTGTCGGCGATGTTGGTCAGACGGTGGGCCGGATCGTAGGTGTAGCTGACCGTCGAGGTATCCGGCAGCGTGACTAGCGTCAACTGGCCGACGCCATCGTAGCCATACGTAGTGGTTTCCACTGTACCGCCAGACGTCACCGTCTTGCCGGTCAACCAACCACGTGGACTGTAAGTCAACGCCGTCGTGGCGCCATTGGCATCGGCGATCAATCCTATCCGGCCGTTGGCATCGTAGTTCGACAGAGTCGTCACTTGACCGACGGCATTCGTGATCGTGCTCAGGTTGCCCGAGGTGTCGTAGGTATAGGTAGTCTTGTCAACTACATCGATTCTGGGACCGGTAGCAGTCAGTACCTGGCCGACGGTATTGTAGGTATAGCTCCAGGTACGCGCAGCCCCCACCAATGTCGGCGACAAACCTTGGGCGCCTGTCGCATCGCTGGTGGCTTGCACTGTCTTGCTCAGCAGATTGCCAGAGGTATCGTAAACATAGGTCGTCAACAGCTTCGGCTCGGCGACTGTCAAAGGTAGACGATAAGTCGCGTGCCAGGCAGTCGTGATCGTTCTGGCTTGTGCCGTACCCGATCCTTCCACCCGACTGGTTTCCAGGTTACGGGTCAGGTCGTAACTGTATGTGGTGATAGTGCCATTGAAGTCTGTATGAGTCGCGACATTGCCGTTGGCGTCATAAACCACGGCATTAGATGTCGGTCCACAACCCGCACCGCCAGGTTGCGACTGACCATTGCCCTTGATGACGCCAAGAATTGTTTGGTAGTTGTGGGTACGTGCTGTACCTAATGGATCTGTAATTACAGTACTACTTGGATTGTATGTCAATTGATATTGATCTACACCGCCAGCATGTTGCTCTGAATAGGCTTTACCTTGGGCATTGTAGAAGTAGCTTGCGTAACGGATATTATTTTCGTCGAGCAAACCGGTAAGAGCGTGGGGGAGATTGGTACCGCCGGTGTAGGATGTTTCGTTGTACAGGTATGCTTTTACTTTACCATCCGGGTAGGTCACCGATGCGAGATTGTTATTGATATCGTAGCTGTAAAGGTATTGACGACCCACTGAATCCGTCATGGCGACAATTCGTGCATTGTAATCGTAGACGAAGCTGAGCTGATGGCCAAAGCTATCGCTGACGCGGATAAGCAGGCCGGGGATTTGCGCAACAGTGCTTGGCGTCGTGGTATCGCTGTAAGTGAACGTCTGTACCAGGCCAGATTTTTCCTGGATTGAAATTAGTTTTCCAGCTGCGTTATAGGTCTCTAGCGAATCGTTGGCTGCGGCGCCATACGTCCAGCCAATGACATTACCGTTGGTATCTGTCAGTGAATTGAGTTTATCGTTTATATCTGCATCTTGAGAAACATAGCGATTGCTGCTGAGTGCGAAGGAATAGGCGGCTCCGCTAGGGCGAATCGCAAGGACAACATTGACGTTGTTGATGCTAGTACCCAGGCTGATAGAACGATCATAGTTATGGCGCCAAGCCGTTCCCAACGTTGTTACGGCGCCATTGTTCAAGCTGTTGTACTGACGATTGAAGTTGAGTTCATTTGAGCCAGATATTGCATAGTCGGTCTCCAACCAGTACTTGTTACCAGTGCCGGCATGGATTGGATATGGCGTATGAGGTGCGCCGGACGCACAGGGGGAGCCATTTTGTTTGACGGCTTGGCATTGTCCATCTAAATATGTTTGGTTATCGGGGCAAGTCCAACGACAAACCATTGTCACGTCAGGAGGGCTGCCAGAAGGCGCACTGGCGGCAGTTGAGTTAGGGCCGCAAATTGGCCTAGGATGCCACAATCCTGCGGGATAAAACCCGGCCGCATCATGGGGAAGATTTGTGCACCAATTTACAAGTTGCCACCCTGCCGCCACATAGGTATTTGGGTTGGCAAAATAATCACTGCCACTAACAACCGCACGATCTCCATCATTGCGCGTGGACGCATATTGCCCAACACTCAGTACGTAGCAAGCATCATGCGCATAATCAATAGTCGGAGAAAAAGGATACGGCGATGGCGGTTGATTAATAGGGCTATCTCCCGTGTTCGCTGCAAACGCAGAAGAAGAACATAAAGCCACGCAAGCTACTACCGGAATAAGAAAATGTTTTACTTGCCCTGAAACCCCGCAATACGACATACAAATATGTTGGAAAATACGATTCATCAAAGATATGCATATTGTGTGCATCCAGGAAGCCGATTTTGTAAGACCATCGTTCATAATCCATTTCCTGTGATCTGTTGTAAGCGATTCAAGGTATCTACCACACGACTGGTTTGACGCGCCAAGGCGCCGCTTGGATCTTTGACTTGCTCGTTGATTCGGTTACCCATGTTGTCCAGGGTATAGGCAATGCTGTTGCCGAGGCTGTCGGCGATATTGGTCAAACGGTGGGCGGGATCGTAGGTGTAGCTGATCGTCGAGGTATCCGGCAACGTGACTAGGGTCAACTGGCCGACGCCGTCGTAGCCGTATATGGTGGTTTCCACCGTACCGCCAGACGTCACCGTCTTGCCGGTCAGCCAGCCGCGTGGACTGTAAGTCAGTGCCGTGGTGGCACCGTTGGTGTCGACAATCAATCCCACCCGGCCATTGGCGTCGTAGTTCGACAGCGTCGTGACCTGACCGACGGCGTTGGTGATCGTGCTCAGATTGCCCGAGGTGTCGTAGGTATAGGTGGTCTTGTCCGCCACATCGGTTCTGGGACCGGTAGCAATCAATACCTGGCCGACGCTGTTGTAGGTGTAACTCCAAGTACGCGCAGTGCCGATCAACGTTGGCGACAAACCTTGGGTGCCAGTCGTATCGCTGGTGGCTTGCACTGTCTTGCTCAACAGGTTGCCGGATGTGTCGTAGGTGTAACCGGTCCTGCGCAGTGGTTCGTAGAGGGCCGCAGGCAGGCGGTAATAGGAATCCCAGCTTGTCGTGATGGTTCTGGCTTGCGGAGTGCCAAAGGCTTCGGTGCGTGAAGTTTCGAGATTGCGGTTCAGGTCATAGAGGTATTTCGTGACATTGCCGTTGAAATCCGTCCTGCTTGCCACGTTCCCATTGGCATCGTAGGTGACAGCGTCCGATGCTGCGCCGCAGCCGGCACCGCCGGGTTGCGATTGTCCAGTCACCTTGCTTGCCCCCAGGATCGAGGCGAAGCTGGCGGTGCGCGCCGTTCCCATCGGATCGGTGATCGTGCTGCTGTTGCCATCGCTGCCGAATTCAATCTGGTATTGATCCACGCCACCGGCATGCTGCTCGGCATAGGCACGGCCTTGGGCATCGTACCAATAGCTGGCGTAGCGCGTTCTATTCTCGTCGAGGATGCCGGTCAGCGCGTGCGGCAGGTTGTTTCCACCGGTGTAGGCCGCTTCGTTGTACTGGAAGGTTTTGACTTTGGTATCAGGGTAGGTGATCGATACCAGATTGTTGTTCGTATCGTAGGCGTACTGATATGTTTGATTGGCCGGATCGAGCATAGTGGCAATGCGGCTGTTGCTGTCCCAGGTGAAGTTCAACTGGCGACCGAATGCATCCCGCACTCTGTTCAACAGTCCAGGGACAGGGGCAATACTGGCCGGCGTGCCGGGGTCACTGTAAACAAGAATTGTGTCCCTGCCCGTACGGTCGGCAATATTTGACAACCTGCCGCTTGCATCATACATCTCTATCGAATCGTCTGCGGCAACATAGTATGTCCATCCGAGCGCATTCCCCTGGCCGTCGTACAAGCCGGTCAGCTTGTCAGTGACATCCTTGTCCTGGGATGCATACAGATTGCCGTTACGCGTGAAAGCGTAGGCGTTGCCGTTCGGTCGTGCCACCAGGACGGCGGCAGCGCCATTGATGGTCAGGCCATCGGTAATACTGCTTTCGAAATTGTGACGTCGGCCTATTCCCAAGGCGCCTGCAATTGCCGTATTGGTGCTGTTGTACTGATGAACGAATTTCAATCCGCTCACCGTCGCTGATTGATAGTCTGTCTCGGACCAGTACTTGTTGCCGGTACGGGTATTGATTGGACTGTCGGTGTATACGCTAGGACATGATTTCGGTGCGTCCTTGTTTGGCTGACATTGCGCCAGCGTCTGTCCTTCTGCACCAGCGGGACAGCTCGTCGGTGGGGAAATACAGCGCCCCGAAGCCGGATCTAGCTTTTGCGGGGCCTGGCACGTTGCTTCGCAAATACCGGTCGTCGTGTTTTCTGTGGTGTTTGCCGGGCACTGGCTGCCCCAGCGCGTCACATAGGAACTGCAACTCTTGTTATTGCTGCCGGTAATTGAGAAACAGCAGTACGCATTCTGATTGGGAGGCGATTTGAAATAACTGACGCCATCGGGAGTATAGGTAGCACCCTGCCAATATGCATAGATGGGACCACATGCCTCCAGAGCCGAGCCAAAACGCACGCTAAATCCCAAGTTTGGAGCACTGGTAGCAATCCAGTAATAGTTTTCCGCATGAGCCATCAATGGCATCGCCTGCAGAAATACAACTGCTGCCAGAGTGATTGAATTCCTAAATTTGAATCCATTTCTGCTAATCGATCTGATCATGGTTCCGACGCGCATTGAACAGCCCCTGTAATTTGTTACTGACCGCTTATTTACGGGGGAATTACTGAGCCATTTGAAAAGATTCGTTTTGAATGGAGAAGAGCCAAGAGTGCGTGATGTAACGTGTTTATTTATCACGACGTCAACACATCTAGTTGCGACCGCCAACATCGGCAACGCATTTGTTTTCCCAGTTCTCGCCATCACCATCCCTTTTTCAGACATAAAAAGACGTGGATACCTCTGAGAGATATCCACGTCAGTAAGATCTTGTCAGCCCACCCTCTCTGGAGGGTATCTATATTTCCAAGTGGAAAATAAAGTTATCCTAACATTATTGGTTGCTCCATGTTAATGATTTTTACCGTCAATATCCCTAAATGCGAGACGCAAGGAAATGGCGCTCGTATCAGCAGCGAAGAGCGGCAATGCGCCGTCTACGTCGCAAAATTTGGGTGAAAGTTGGGAGAGAAATGGGAGAATCTTGAGACCATCTTAGACAACCTGACACAATATCCACTTGCTGGGGAGCTAATGTTTACGTTGTCTAAAATGGTCTAAGACCGTTTGATAGTGGTGGAGGCGGCGGGAATCGAACCCGCCGTAAACCTAGCATTTATGCAGCTTTCGGTTTGGTGGTTGGCATAATGTTGTCATTTCTGCGTGTTCCGGCGAAGCTGGCAGTGGAATGAACCTCTGCGATTGATCTGGGGAAGTAAAAAATCAAGTCGCCTGTAGTGCGTACTCCGCCTCGAATTGATTGGGTGACATGTAGGCAAGCGCCGAGTGCATGCGCTTGACATTGTAAATTTCTTCAATAAAGCGTGGCAGACGTGCCGTGACATTGGCAAATGTTTCATAACCAGCCAAATAGACCTCTTCCACCTTGAGCGTCCTCATGAAATTCTCCACCTGAGCATTATCGTACGGATTGCCGACGGCGCTCATCGAACCGATCAAACCATTTGGATTTCCACCGACGTATCCATATATGTCGCAATGATCGGAGCCGATCATTGCGACTTAGTGGGACGACATTCCGCGTTAAAGCCCGGCAACCGCCTCGATACTCACAATGCAAAAATCCTTCTTCTTCACCCGGAATGGCCCTACCAACGCATCGTCGCCCTGCCACAATACATTACGGTCATTTGCGCGAACGACGGACTCGAAACTCGCAACAGTTGTTTTGCAGGAAGAAAGGGCATTATTCGCAATACTCTGCAAAAAGTGCATTTCTTTCCTTTGAAGATGAATCTGTGCTTTTAGACTGTCAATTTCCATAGCAGAATCGAGTCCACGGAAAAAGAAAAATATCGTTGCCGCACTCAAAATTAGAGCGAGGCCCGTCAACGCAAGTGTTCTCATTTTGAACCCGCTTTCAATGCATCTCTTGCGAAGGTATCGCAAACGTTGAATTTATTCTTACTAAATGGATTAATTGTATATGGATACTTGGCGTGCCTATCTAGCGCAAATTCAGTTATTTTGCTTGCGTCGGCGTCCCCGTTGTAAATCGAATTGGGAGAGGTTCCTTTGCCATAGCGATCGGACATAGTTTTATTAATTGCATCCCATGATTCCTGCGTTGGCATCCCATTATCATCAAACTTTACCGTTCCAACGTCGAATGGCCCCCTCACGTCGCCGTATGGTCCACCATACCGACCAAAATCGAAATACTGCGTAGCACCAGTTTTATCGAGCAGCCACCAGCTCCTTGATTCCATTTTTTCGACAATCGTGACGTTTTCTCTATAATCTCACTATGGTCAACCGTCGACACTAACAGTAAATTATTTTGACTGAATTTTGAAGAAGACATCTTTGCCACATGCAAGATCATTCAAATATTTTGTCCTTTTTGCCTCTTCCTCTTTTGCATCAGGCTGCGTTGATAATTCCACCCAATCATTTGATGTGGATAGCTGATGTTTCTCACGATACTGCTTAAGAGTATTCAATACTTTGCAGCGTTGTTTAAGAAATTCAGGTGTACTATTAGTTTGATCAAGCTCAATCAACCAACTTAACAACCCACTCGTCTCTGCTTGCAAAAAATGCTGTGCTTCGCCCTGTTGGTTTTCATCAAAATACCGAAGCACCAGTAATGTATTTCCAAGTGCATTCAATGATAAATTTTCTATAAATTTATTTTTTTCTTTTTCTGCAATTTCCTTTCCCAGCCAAAAAGAAAGTCCGCAAGCTACCGCAAAAAAAACAATAAGAGAACTAATAAGCGCCTTTTTTTTCATTACCATATCCTTATTGTGCAGAACAGCTATTCAAAGTTGATTCGTTCTTCGATATTCCCCAAGCATCGTTACAAGCCTGTTGGCATAATGTGCCCTGTTCTTGCATATACTGACCCGGACTACGTGAAGCGCAACAAGCGTGGCACGCACCTAAGCTTGGTTCAATTTTTGCACAACTATATTTCTTAGGTTTCTTATCCCGACCTAATAGGCGATCCAATAGCGATGGTTCTTTGTCTAATCCATTTGGCAACTTGTTGGGGCTTGGTGCAGGACCATTAGCAGTTGCATCGACTGGCGGGTTGACGCAATCATTTCCGTTACAAATTGGCGTTACATTTAAACCCAACGGATCGACGTTACTAACCGGGTTTCCGTTTACATAGCCATACGTGTTAATGCCCCCGCCGAGTCCAATTGGATCAGACTGCACATAACGTCCCTGCTGCGGATCATAATCTCGATTGATGTTGTAGAAGTTGTTGGTCTCTTT
>NZ_JBWKQR010000035.1:0-139 GCF_059418905.1 Collimonas sp. GW821-FHT07E08
GTCGTACTCAGGCCGGTCGAAGTCGAGGTCGACAACGATGCGACATTGCTGTTGGTCGTGCTCAGGCCGGTCGAAGTCGAGGTCGACAACGATGCGACATTGCTGTTGGTCGTGCTCAGGCCGGTCGAAGTCGAGGTCG
>NZ_JBWKQR010000035.1:237-7333 GCF_059418905.1 Collimonas sp. GW821-FHT07E08
CGACAGCGAAGCGATGCCGGTAGACGTCGACGTCGACAGCGAAGTTACGCTGCTGTTGGCCGTACTCAGGCCGGTCGAGGTGGAAGTCGACAGCGACGTCACACTGCTGTTTGTCGTGCTCAAGCCGGTCGAGGTGGAAGTCGACAGCGACGTCACGCTGCTGTTGGTGCTGCTCAAGCCCGTCGATGTCGAAGTCGACAGCGAAGCGATGCCGGTGGATGCCGATGTCGACAACGACGAGACATTGCTGTTGGCCGTACTCAAACCGCTTGATGTGGTGGTCGACAGCGAATTCAGCTGGCTGACATTCACGGCGTCGGTGCTGGCTGTACCTGCAGCCAGGTTAGTAATCTTCTGGCCGCTATTGTCTATGCCATTGGTGGTGGTTGCACCGGTAACGGTAAGTCCGGCGGTCGTGATGCCGGTCGACAGCGAAGCGACCGTTGTGCTCAAGCCGGTGGACAGGGATGTCACGCCGCTCTGGGCGGTGCTGATGCCGGTCGACGTTGAGGTCGACAGCGATGTGACGTTGCTGTTGGTGGTGCTCAACCCGGTCGAAGTTGACGTCGACAGCGAAGCCACGCCGCTATTGGCTGTGCTCAAGCCGGTCGAGGTGGAAGTCGACAGTGATGCGATGCCGGTGGATGTCGATGTCGACAACGACGAGACACTGCTGTTGGCAGTGCTCAGGCCGGTCGAAGTCGAGGTCGACAGCGAAGCAATGCCGGTGGATGTCGATGTCGACAACGACGAGACACTGCTATTGGTGGTGCTCAAACCAGTCGACGCTGAAGTCGACAGCGAGACGATGCCGGTCGATGCCGATGTCGACAGCGATGTGACGCTGCTGTTGGTGGTGCTCAAGCCGGTCGAGGTGGAAGTCGACAGCGAAACAATGCCGGTCGAGGCCGAAGTCGACAGCGATGCCACGTTGCTGTTGGTGGTGCTCAAGCCGGTCGAGGCCGAAGTCGACAGCGAGACAATGCCGGTCGAGGCCGAAGTCGACAGCGAACTCACGCTGCTATTGGTGGTGCTCAAGCCGGTCGAGGCCGAAGTCGACAGCGAAACAATGCCGGTCGAAGCCGAGGTCGACAGCGAACTCACGCTGCTGTTGGTGGTGCTCAAGCCAGTTGACGCCGAAGTCGACAGCGAGACGATGCCGGTCGAAGCCGAAGTCGACAGCGAACTCACGTTGCTGTTGGTGGTGCTCAAACCAGTCGAGGCAGAAGTCGACAGCGAGACAATGCCGGTCGAAGCCGAAGTCGACAGCGAACTCACGTTGCTGCTGGTGGTGCTCAAGCCGGTCGAGGTTGAAGTCGACAGCGAAGCGATGCCGGTCGAAGTCGAAGTCGACAGCGATGTGACGTTGCTGTTAGCAGTGCTCAAGCCAGTCGAGGTCGAAGTCGACAGCGAAGCAATACCGGTTGACGTCGAAGTCGACAATGACGCCACGTTGCTGTTGGCAGTGCTCAAGCCGGTCGAAGTCGAGGTCGACAGCGATGCAATTCCGGTGGAAGTGGATGTCGACAGCGAGGCGACATTGCTATTGGCCGTGCTCAACCCGGTTGAACTCGAGGTCGACAGCGACGATACGCTGCTGTTGGCCGTACTCAAGCCGGTGGAAGCCGAGGTTGACAGGGAGCTGATCCCGGTCGACAGGCTGCTCGCGCCGGTGCTCAATTGCGCCACGGTCACTGCATCCTGCTGCGCCGAACCATCGGCAACATTGGTGATGCGCCGAAGTGCAGCGGCAGAGCCGACAGAAACCTCGGAAAGCGGTGCGGCTGTGCCTGTCAGGAAACCGGCGCCGGTCGGTGCTGCTGCTCCGGTGGTCGAGCCGGCGCCGAGCGCCACGCTGTTGGTGTATGACGCCGTAGCGCCGCGCCCCAGCGCCACACCCGAAGTAGCCAATGAGGCCACCGATGACTCGCCGCCTATGGCCACCCCGTCCGTAGCCAGCGCTTGCGCGCCTTTAGTCGCGTTGCCGCCAATCGCCACCGCACCGGCCCCACCGGCCGTGGTGGAATTGCCGATGGTCGGCGCGGTGCTGCTGCCGCCGGAACCGATGGCGACACTATTGGTTTGCGTCGCCTGGCTCAGCAAGCCGACCGCCACGCTGCTGTTTCCTGTGGCTGTCGCCTGCACGCCCACCGCCGTCGCCTGCGTGCCAGCCACGCTCATGAAGCCGTTTGCGGTGCCGTAATTTCCCGTAACCTGCGTGCCGGAACCAAACAAGGTCACGCCAGTCTTGCCATTACCGTTGGCGCCGCAGCCTGTAACCGTCGAATAGTATCCGCTGCCATCGGTAAAAGTACCCGTGGTATTCGTGCCGTCCAGGCCGGTGAAGGTAAGCCCCACATTGCTATTGCAGCCAACCGGTGTAATGGTGGATGCATATCCAGACAGCGGCAGCGCCAATGCCAGCGCCAGTACCGACGTCTTTAAGGGGAAATCCCCGCTCAGCAGATATCTCCAGCCGGCATCCCCTGCCGAAGCAGGCATGCCCGCGGAACGGCTCGAGCCTGTTTGCTTGCCCTTTGCGGAGACCAGTTCCGAGACGGCAACCCAGGTACCCAGGATCTGGCTGTAGACGGTGCGATAAATTTTATTCATGGTTGGCTCTATACGAAAGTAGGTACGGCTTGCAGCAGGGGATCAGATTGATCGCGCAGGAAAAATGGGAAAACTAGACGGCGAACGGATAGCGAACAGCGGACAGCAAGTGCTCGGCGCCGTGCAAGAAAAACAACAAACCTAGGGGAAACAGCAAAGCCAGGCCGGCAAGGCCAAGGGCTGGCGCAACGTCAAAAGTCACACTTCCAGATGATGGCGGTTTGGTACCGGACACCCGATGCAATTTGTTCATTTCTTCCTCCCAGGAAGCTAAGCGTTGCTATTACCGCAAAGAACTCTTTAATCACATCAGGGTGGTGAGGCGAAGTGACCTGGTCACGTTCATTCTCAACTGCCGCTATCAAGAGCTCAGACAATTCATAAGACAGCCGCAATTTATCACTGCCTCTTGTTCCATTTTTCGCAACTTAACAATGTTTGACACTGTGTAACATTGGTTCACACATTAGTTCCCGTATGGCAATTTTGTGTCTCGCGGACACCACTAAACCAGCCATATCGACCATGTTGTTTTGATATTTTTTTGAAAACAATTGTCAAATCGTTTTCCAGGCGCTTGCGCCGGCGGAATTCAAAACGATAAAAAGCCCGCAATGACTTAAAGTCATTGCGGGCTTTTTTGAGTGCCGGCGGCCTGTTTCTTATTGCATCCCGGACTGGGTGGAGCGGCGGCCTGTGTGGCCGATCACCACAACTTGAAGTCGACCCCGGCCGATACCCCCCAGACACTGCCTGTGGTGCTCACGCCAACCCCCCAGGTATTGTTGCCGCTGCTGGTTTTCGCCCTGAATTGCAATGCAAGCGCACCATACCCCTGGTAAGAGCCGATACCCACTCCCATCCGCCCTTCGCCTCGTTCCAGCGCCGTGGTCACTGCTCCCGCCATCGCCATGCTCATGGCGACACCTGAGTAAGCAATTCGCTGCACATTGCCAATCTGGTTTTGCACGTTATTGAGCTGCGATACATTCACGGCGTCGGTAGGATTGACCCCTGGCGCCACATTGGTGACACGGCGCTCGTTGCCGGCGGAACCGACCGAGACCGTATTGGGCTGGTCTGCCACCGAATACGCACCCAGCGCCACCGAACGGTTGGCCGTAGCTTGCGCGCCGGCCCCCATCGCTACCGCGTCATTGCCCGAGGCCAGCGCATTGTTACCGATAGCCACCGTCGGATCGCCGGTTGCCCTTGCGTTGTAGCCGATCGCCACCGAGCCGGCTTGCGAAGCCAGGGCGCGGAAGCCGACGGCGGTAGCGTTGGTGTCGGTCGCCTGGGCATTCGAACCGATCGCCGTGGCGCCATCCTTGGTCGCCTGCGCGCAAAGGCCGGTGCCGGTGGCATCCACGCCATTGACGTTGCTGCAGGTAGCGGCGTTCACACTGCTGATCGCCGTGCCGCTGGTGCCGCGGGTCTGGACCGTGCCGTTGCTGTTGGCGCCGCCTATGGTGGTGGAGCCAACCGTGGCGCCATTGGCCGCGGCGGCAGCGGCCCCGTCAACCAATGGCTTCAACGATGTCGACAGCGAAGTCGTGCCGTTGGTAATGTTGCTCAAGCCGGTGGAAAGCGACGTTACCTGGCTCAGCCCGGTCGACAACGATGAAATTCCCGTCGACAAGGAGGAAATCCCGGTCGATGTCGACGTCGACAACGAACTCACATTGCTGGTGGTAGTAGACAGGCCGGTCGACAGGGAACCGATATTCGAGGTAGTGCTGGACAGGCCGGTCGACAGCGAATTGATGCTGCTGGTGTTGGTCGACAAGGCTGTCGAGGTTGAGGTCGACAGCGAACCGACATTGCTGTTGGTGGTGCTCAGGCCGGTCGACGTCGAGGTCGACAGCGATGCCATGCCGGACGAGGTCGCGGTCGACAACGATGTCAGCTGGTTGACATTGACCGCATCGGTACCCGCCGTGCCGGCCGCCAGGTTGGTGATTTTCTGGCCGCTGTTGTTGATGCCGTTGGTGATGGTCTGCCCGGTTACCGTCAATCCGCCGGTAGTGATGCCGGTCGACAGCGAGGTGATCGTCGTGCTCAGGCCGGTAGACAGCGACGACACGCCGCTTTGCGCAGTGCTGATGCCGGTCGAGGTAGAGGTCGACAACGACTCGACGTTGCTGACGGCGGCGCTCAGGCTGGTTGAAGTCGAGGTCGACAACGATGCAATGCCGGTTGAGGTCGAGGTCGACAGCGAGGCGACATTACTGTTGGCTGTACTTAAACCGGTGGAGTTTGAAGTCGACAACGATGCGATGCCAGTTGATGTGGACGTCGACAGCGATGCCACATTGCTGTTGGCGCTGCTCAAGCCCGTAGACGTCGAGGTCGACAAGGATGAAACATTGCTGTTCGTTGTGCTCAAGCCAGTTGAGGTCGATGTGGACAAGGAATCCACATTGCTGCTGACCGTGCTCAGGCCAGTCGAAGTTGAAGTCGACAACGATGAAACATTGCTGTTGGTCGTGCTCAAACCAGTTGAAGACGATGTTGACAGTGATGAGACGCTGCTGTTGGCAGTGCTCAGGCCGGTCGACAAGGAGCCAATATTGCTGGTCGTTGCACTCAGCCCTGTCGACAGCGACGAGACATTGCTATTGGTAGTACTCAGGCCAGTCGACAAGGAGCCAATATTGCTGGTCGTCGCGCTCAGTCCCGTCGACAGCGACGAGACGTTGCTGTTAGTCGTGCTCAGGCCTGTCGAAGCTGACGTCGACAGCGAGGCGATGCCGGTAGATGTCGAAGTCGACAACGATGAAACATTGCTGTCGGTCGTGCTCAAGCCAGTCGAGGCGGAAGTCGACAGCGAAGACACGCTGCTGTTAGCCGTGCTCAGGCCGGTCGACAAGGAGCCAATATTGCTGGTCGTTGCGCTCAGCCCCGTCGACAGCGACGAGACATTGCTATTGGTAGTACTCAGGCCAGTCGACAAGGAGCCAATGTTGCTGGTCGTTGCGCTCAGTCCCGTCGACAGCGACGAGACATTGCTGTTGGTGGTGCTCAGGCCGGTAGATGTCGACGTCGACAAGGAGTCTACATTGCTGCTGACTGTACTCAGGCCGGTCGAGGTTGAAGTCGACAACGATGAAACATTGCTGTTGGTGGTGCTCAGGCCAGTTGAAGACGATGTTGACAGTGATGAGACGCTGCTGTTGGCAGTGCTCAGGCCAGTCGACAAGGAACCAATATTGCTGGTCGTTGCGCTCAACCCTGTCGACAGCGATGAGACATTGCTGTTAGTCGTGCTCAGGCCTGTCGAAGTCGAAGTCGATAGCGATGAGACATTGCTGTTGGTGGTGCTCAGGCCAGTCGACAAGGAGCCAATATTGCTGGTCGTTGCGCTCAACCCCGTCGACAGCGATGAGACGTTGCTGTTAGTCGTGCTCAAACCAGTTGAAGACGATGTTGACAGTGATGAGACGCTGCTGTTGGCAGTGCTCAGGCCAGTCGACAATGAGCCAATATTGCTGGTCGTTGCGCTCAGCCCCGTCGACAGCGATGAGACATTGCTGTTAGTGGTACTCAGGCCAGTCGAGGTTGATGTCGACAGCGACGCTACATTGCTATTGGTGGTGCTCAGGCCAGTCGACAAAGAGTCAATATTGCTGGTCGTTGCGCTCAAGCCCGTCGACAGCGATGAGACGTTGCTGTTAGTGGTGCTCAGGCCGGTCGAGGTTGATGTCGACAGCGATGCCACATTGCTGTTAGCGGTGCTCAGGCCGGTCGACAAGGAGCCAATATTGCTGGTCGTTGCACTCAGCCCCGTCGACAGCGATGAAACATTGCTGTTAGTGGTGCTCAGGCCGGTAGACGTCGACGTCGACAAGGAATCCACATTGCTGCCGACCGTACTCAAACCAGTTGAAGACGATGTTGACAGCGACGAGACGCTGCTGTTTGTAGTGCTCAGGCCAGTCGAAGCTGAAGTCGACAGCGAGGCGATGCCGGTAGATGTCGATGTCGATAACGATGAAACATTGCTGTTAGTAGTGCTTAGACCGGTCGAAGTTGAAGTCGACAGCGACGCCACATTGCTATTAGTGGTGCTCAGGCCGGTCGACAAGGAGCCAATATTGCTGGTCGTTGCGCTCAGCCCCGTCGACAGGGACGAGACATTGCTATTGGTCGTGCTCAAACCAGTCGAGGTTGAAGTCGACAACGAGGCGATGCCGGTAGATGTCGAGGTCGACAACGATGAAACATTGCTGTTCGCTGTGCTCAAGCCAGTTGACGTCGATGTGGAGAGCGACGAGACACTGCTATTCGTCGTACTCAGACCAGTCGAGGTTGAAGTAGACAACGAGGCGATGCCGGTGGACGTCGATGTCGACAGCGAAGACACGTTGCTGTTAGTCGTACTCAAACCAGTCGAAGTCGATGTGGAGAGCGACGAGACATTGCTATTGGTCGTGCTCAGGCCAGTCGAAGCTGAGGTCGACAGCGAGGCGATGCCGGTAGATGT
>NZ_JBWKQR010000036.1:0-6183 GCF_059418905.1 Collimonas sp. GW821-FHT07E08
TGTACACACGTCGAGTCGTTGGCTGGGCATTCTCGATGCGACCAGATGCCGATCTGGTCATACAGGAATTGGACATGACTTCCTGAAAAATGGTGTCTGTGCACCGAAAATTTTCCAGTTCCAGAATTATTGTAAATGCAATTATGCGGCGATGGTTGAACTGATCTCGAAATCGGTATACGACAGCTTTGTCGTGCCCCGCAATTTGAGGTTCAACAGCGACACCACGCTGTTCAGCGAAATCATGTTGTCCAAATACTTGATTTTCCCTCGGTATGTACCGTAGGTCCAGCCCAATTTATCGGATAACAGTGCGCTTAACAGGTGTGAGCTTGCTGACGGCAGCGGTGGCGACGATGGCGATCTGAAGTCATTCAATGCGGACGATAATTTACTATCTGGCTCGGATTGGCACTGGAACAAATTAGTAGGGCGCATGAAGTTGGATGGCAAGTTCGCAAGAAACTGGCTCCAGGGAGCGCTTGACGATACGCGCGGTCCTGTTGTGCAGTTTCGGGTGTTGAGAATGCTAGCCTTGGCAAGCCACGCAGATTATTGAAAGATCGAATTGTGCTGGGCCAACTAATTCTTGCAAATTCACTAAAATATAAAATTATTAATGCAATATGAGGATGTTATATATTATTTTAAAAAACAACTGTAAGATTAATGCACAATAGAATATTTCGTGGAAAATAATTTCGGAAGTTAAACTAACCAATCTACGTGGAGTATTAAATGCACGATGGAAATAAATGGATAATTTTGCGATTATCATCTAAATAAGCTGTATAAACTAAGCACTATCGATGCCTTACTAGGAAAGCGCTGATTAATTCATTAATTTACAAATGTAGCACTTATAAATCAATGAGTCCCAAATGATTTTCTGTAATAAATTAAATTAATCAGTCCTTTCCTGAACAGCCAAAGAGGCAACACTGTAACAATTATTTCATTTGATAATTTTATGCAAATACATACCTCAACTTCGCCGTCACAACGTGAGTATTTAATTAAACCGCTGGAGATGCTCGCCCAAAATTTCGCCTTTTCTGGCATGAGCGCCGTAGAAACTAAAATCGCGAATGCTGTGTTGACATTCCGCGATGCCCAAACCTCTCCATCGGCAGTAATTACATTCCGTTCCACCATGAATAAACTGAAAAAACAGATAAAAAAAGACTATCAGGAAAAATTTTACTCGGTTTACAAGTCGGCAAAAGATCTAGGAATAGCACATCCTGGCATGAAAATTGACATCCTGGATGCTACCGATAAAATCGGAGAGTATTTTATTGAACTCTTTAGCAAAATAATTTTTGTCGTTCCGCTCGTCACGGACGCGATTACTTGGATTTCCGATATCGCATTGCTCATTAAAAATGCTTTTTGTGCGATCAGGGGCTGGATAGAGAACTGGTTCTTGGAGCCAACAATTCGATGTTGAAAGACCTAGCCTCGCGCATCGCCAAGGACGAAGTCAGTCACTACAAGCAGTTCTTCCACGACCTGCTCAACCAGTGATAGCTGCCGATCTATTACTGTGACGACGGCATTGTCAAAATAGATAATAACATCGCCGAGAATGCATTGCGCGGATGCTGTCTGGGGCGCAGAAATTACTTGTTTCTCGGATCCGATAGCGGCGGAGAGCCTCCCACAACCATATAGGGCCTCATCGGCAGCGCACTCATGAAAGGCATCGATCCCGAAGCTTAGTAGCGCCACGTGTTCACCTGCATTGCGGAGCATCCGGCCAATCGCGTTGATGAACTCTTCAATGAAGCGGTAAGTGGCTAGGTCATGAACCAAGGTCTGGTACAGATTGGGCAGCCGATCAAAGTCGAAACCTTCAAGCGTCTTCTGTTCGCGGCGTGCGGCCTCGTCATGAATGAGCAAACTGAGGAAGTCAGTGAAGGCCACCATGGTATCAGTCGTCTTGAGTCAGAGTTGTGCGCCGACCAGTCGGAACGATACCGAATAATAGTTGTACTCATATTGTACATGCGCGTCAGGGTGAACTCTGACTTTAACTCAAGTCGCCAATTCTGACAGTACCGCCGGTAGCTGCTCTAGCAAGCTCTTCTCCACCTCGACGAATGTGTCAACGGTACTTCGCGTGTTGTGCTGTTGGTACGGTTTTCGGCCTCGGTCATCACCTATTCATGGAATTGGCGATTACGGAAATTTTTAAGCTAGTTGATGCATAACTGTTCTGGTTCAAGCTGTTTGTTTTGAGTATGGAATTTCCTTGCTGTTGATGATTGTATTGCGTTAGCTTACCTAGATTGATATGTGCGATGTGAGCAAGTTGTCAATTTCTGGCGGCCTCACTCCAGCGCTCTGGATGCCGAGTTTTGGTGGCCTCATAGACCTCATCGTGCTTGCGTAGCAGCGCGATGTCTATGCCAGCATGACGTCCGCCAAGTGTAACGAATTTGATCTCGCTGTGGCGATGCTCATGGTTGTACTATTGCACAAAGGTAGTGACTCAATCCCGTGTGTCGAGCAGATTGTCGAATGGTCGGCGCGAATGAATCGGGCAGTATTTCAGTGTTTTGAAAAGCGATTCTGAGAATGAGGCATCATTGCTGACATCCAGACGGCTGAACGAAGGGCTGACCCAAAGGGCTTGCAAGGTAGAGCGTATGGAAGATCCTTTCATGGGACTGCTATTGTCGGAATGTGGTTAGACATAAGAATTCGTGCGTAAATGAGTAACAATGGTTCAGTCTGTCGTTTTTCGTTGCGGCATTGCCGCCTGTATAGGGGATAACTAGATGCTGTAGTCCACTGGCACCGACTCACGATCCTTCAGATCGTACCGCCCGAACTCGTTAAGGTGGTGGGTTCGGAACGGACTGAACATCGCGAGTAGCTCGTGGACCAACTGGCAGTTCTCCGCGTCCAATTCCTTCAACGCCTGCGTGATCGTGTGGCAATTGTGAAAAATGACCATATTGGCAATCAGGTGATTGCGTTTGATGATCTTGACCTGGTCGTCGCGCACGTTCTCGGCGATCACGTCGGCACCAAAGTATACCGCAGTACTGAGGCTGAAATTCGGGCGATCCTCGAATGCGCTATTCGCCTCGCGGGTCGGATTAAGCTCGGCACTCTGCTAGGACGCGCGCTGGATCAAGAAACACTGTAATAGCCTACTAGGCTACAAGCTGTAGTCTAGTGTAGACAAGCATATAGCTGCTGCGCAAAAGAAGCGCAACCGTCGCCTCCATCAAACATGTCTTGGCAGGTCAGCGCAAATAGGGTGCAACTGCATAGGCAGCGCCTGCGCCACCTTAGCCCTGCCCCCTCAAGGCTGCACGCTACGGCTATTGGTGTTTCTGATAGAAGTTGACCTACCACCGTTCTGAACGGTGCAAGTGGGGCATGAACAACCGAAAATTACCACTTTCATTCCACCCGCAACCTCCCTGCATCGCTGTTCCTGCCTCTGAAGTTCGTCGGATGTGCCTTGCCCACTATCTTGCACTGTCAAAACTGGGGTATTCGAGGCAATCATAATTCTACGCCACTCTTACTGCGGCAGCCACCCATTGGACAGTTCAAATTGGCACGTATGGACAATGTTTTACGCCATTTTTTCCTACTAATAATATTCTTTTTGGAAATAAAATGGATTAAATATCACGCCGTCTTATCAAGACCAAAGATTTATATTTGCACATTGCGTGCATTGTCTATGGAGGAAAGGAAAATATTCCTAAGGAAGTATTGATTAATTCGATTTTCCACAAAAAATCATTCATAACTCATGGTTTTATAAATGATGCGTTTGTGTATTCTTGAATTAATCAGCGCGTGCCGAGCGGCTATGTAGGTACGTTATCAGTATGTGTTCAAAACGCGCGATGTGTTGCGTAGATGGCGAGTGATATTGGGTGATAGATCGGTTGGAACCTTTGGCATGTACTGAACATTAAAAATATGAGGGTAACATGCAACTATGTGATGAACAATGGAAGAAATTAGAACCTTTGCTTATAGGAACAAAGGGTAGCCCAGGCGTTTGGGGCAAAAATAATCGTAAATTTATAGAAGCGATATTTTTTGTTGTGTCTACTAAAATTAAATGGGCAGATTTGCCATTCGAGTTTGGTAACTGGAATTCAATTTATATGCGCTTTAGGCGCTGGGACGAATGTGGCCAATGGCAGCGAATGGCCGATGCAATCAATGACGATTCAAATTTACAGGAAATGTTGCAACTAGTTGCCATATTTGCTCAGGAATCTACAATACGACGGCAAAAAGGCTTAATCAGGAAAGTTAGTAAAATTATCTATCACGCCAAATTGAATGAAGTAAAACACCAATTGAATGAAGTAAAACAATATGTAGAAAGACCGTTTGAAAACGCATTAAATGATGAAAATTTAAATTTGCATTGGGTAGGCCTTGTAAACGGGGTAGTTAAGTGATCGCGTCGGATCTGTTCCTTTGCTTGCAGAATTGATACTGTGCAACTGATCTACTCGCCGCTGTCGCACAAAGGCGGCAACCCGGTCGTACGATCACTCGAAGCCTAGCGCACATAGATCAGCATGGATCTATTTTAAGCTGCGGTGCTGCTTTCGAGATTTGGTTGCTTCGGTTTTAAGCCAGGATGAAAATTTGAAAGCGTACTGATCAAGAGCACGGGGAGTGCGTCGATCTCGGTACGCCGGCTCTAGACTTCAGAGTGTAGATGACGTCTGACGGTGTTTCTGGAGATGCTTAAGCGCCTGGCGATCTCTCTCAAGGAGACCTGGTCACGAAGGTGCCAGCGTCGAATAATGCCACGTCGATCACTCCAATCTCCCACTCATTATATTGAGTAGGATTGTGATCTATACGTGGGTCACCCATTAGCCGTCCGTTGTAAAGGGTCCGAACTTACTACTCGCGAAATTCTGCGATATTTCTATTACCTCGATCCATAGTTATTTGTTCCGTCGATTGATATCGTATCCTTTGCTTCGATGCGTGGTTGCGTGAATCGCACCAGTCATCCATATGGATCAAGCGGAGGTGTTGCTGTTATCCCACCCTGGCAGCACCGCTGCCCCAGAAGCATCTCGGTACCGTCTTGCGTCCAATTGTGGGACGGTTCTTTGGCTTCCGCATAGCGGTTCCAGACCCTTGTGGCTCGCAAGCCGGACGATTCATTTCGTCGAAACAAACAGCAATGGCAAATGGCACAGCATCCAATCAGTTTTTGGTGGCTCAAAGTCCAACCCACGTACTTGGCTTACTGGCCGTTGCCAACCTTACGTAAAATAACGCTCTATCGAGAATTGTTGTCCTGTCTTTAGCATATGGAAGCAGGCCCGTGCCGGTTTGTGTGCCACTGCTTTGAGTGCAACAATACCATTCCGCTTAGCCTTCTTGCGCTGATAAAATTTACGCGCCGGCTCGCAATACCGAATGGCAAAGTTCGCAGCTTCGACATATGCTCAAGCCAGATAGCTATTCCCATTCTTGGTATTGCCTTCATCTTTCTTTTTACCGTTTGAGACGTGAACACTGTCAACGCAGCGACAGTACGATGCATAATTGCCGACGTCTGCAAAATGCTCGATGCTGCCGGTTTCAAGAAGAATGACCGTTGCCAGGATTGGCCCGATACCGGACACGGTTTTGAGCAGTCGATATCCTGGATTGCCGCGACAATGTCTGGACAATGCTTTCTCGATGCCATCGATCTGTATTTGAAGCGCCTGCAACACAGCCAGGTTGCCCTTGATGCCGATTGATTCGACAATCCCTAGTGACATCACATCGACATGTGCGTCAGTCAACTGTTTGACATCGTTACTGCCAAGGCGATCGCCGGTTTGTTGTACCAGACAGTTTCAGATCGAAACGACCTGGTGGTGCGCTGCTGAACAAGTTGCATACGTTTTAGAGCCAGATCCCGAACGGCTCGTATCGGTCGCGGCATGATATGGCATTCTGGCAGCAATCCCAGGCGTAGAATATACGCCAAATGGCGCGCATCGGGTTCATTTCCTCGATGTTTGAGACCGTCGTATTGCTTGATCGCAGTGGTATTGGCCAAGTGCAGTGAGTAACCAGCGTCAATCAAACCATCAACAAGCCAATAACTGCCCCTGCAACTGCAAGGTGGCGTCTTCTCCATACGGTGAATGAATCCCGCTGGCTGCATAATTGAGCGCC
>NZ_JBWKQR010000037.1:0-5643 GCF_059418905.1 Collimonas sp. GW821-FHT07E08
TTGAATGCAGAGGGTTTTTTAATAAAAGCCTGACGATGACCTACTTTCACACTGGTTGCAGCACTATCATCGGCGCAAAGTCGTTTCACGGTCCTGTTCGGGATGGGAAGGGGTGGTACCAACTCGCTATGGTCATCAGGCATAACTTGTATCGTTGCTTGTTCTCCAGTGGGAGCAACAAACAGCGCAATTTAGAAGAAGTAGTTTTTTATACCGGGTTCACTAGGGTGAGTGAACCCGGTTGGGTATGAGTGTCCAAACGGTGTTGCTATCTTTTACAAGACAGTCACCTTGGCAAACAAATAAGCTCATCATATAACCTGCTAAGGTTATAGGGACAAGCCTCACGGGCAATTAGTATCAGTTAGCTTAACGTATTACTACGCTTCCACACCTGACCTATCAACGTCCTGGTCTCGAACGACCCTTTAGGGGAATCTAGTTCCCGGGAAATATCATCTTAAGGCAAGTTTCCCGCTTAGATGCTTTCAGCGGTTATCTCTTCCGAACTTAGCTACCCGGCAATGCCACTGGCGTGACAACCGGTACACCAGAGGTTCGTCCACTCCGGTCCTCTCGTACTAGGAGCAGCCCCCTTCAAATTTCCAACGCCCACGGCAGATAGGGACCAAACTGTCTCACGACGTTTTAAACCCAGCTCACGTACCACTTTAAATGGCGAACAGCCATACCCTTGGGACCGGCTACAGCCCCAGGATGTGATGAGCCGACATCGAGGTGCCAAACTCCCCCGTCGATATGAACTCTTGGGAGGAATCAGCCTGTTATCCCCAGAGTACCTTTTATCCGTTGAGCGATGGCCCTTCCATACAGAACCACCGGATCACTATGTCCTACTTTCGTACCTGCTCGACTTGTCAGTCTCGCAGTTAAGCACGCTTATGCCATTGCACTATTAGCACGATGTCCGACCGTACCTAGCGTACCTTCGAACTCCTCCGTTACACTTTGGGAGGAGACCGCCCCAGTCAAACTGCCTACCATGCACTGTCCCCGATCCGGATAACGGACCAAGGTTAGAACCTCAAACAAACCAGGGTGGTATTTCAAGGTTGGCTCCACGAGAACTAGCGTCCCCGCTTCAAAGCCTCCCACCTATCCTACACAGATTGGTTCAAAGTCCAATGCAAAGCTACAGTAAAGGTTCATGGGGTCTTTCCGTCTAGCCGCGGGTAGATTGCATCATCACAAACATTTCAACTTCGCTGAGTCTCGGGAGGAGACAGTGTGGCCATCGTTACGCCATTCGTGCAGGTCGGAACTTACCCGACAAGGAATTTCGCTACCTTAGGACCGTTATAGTTACGGCCGCCGTTTACTGGGACTTCAATCAAGAGCTTGCACCCCATCATTTAATCTTCCAGCACCGGGCAGGCGTCACACCCTATACGTCCACTTTCGTGTTTGCAGAGTGCTGTGTTTTTATTAAACAGTCGCAGCCACCTTTTTATTGCAGCCCTTTCGTCCTTCTGGCGCAGGCCAGTCAAACTACATGGGCGTACCTTATCCCGAAGTTACGGTACAAATTTGCCGAGTTCCTTCTCCCGAGTTCTCTCAAGCGCCTTAGAATACTCATCTCGCCCACCTGTGTCGGTTTGCGGTACGGTCTCGTTAGACTGAAGCTTAGAGGCTTTTCTTGGAACCACTTCCGATTGCTTCGCCAATAAATTGGCTCGTCCCATACCCTTGAATTACGCTGCCGGATTTGCCTAACAGCCTTCTCTGATATAGGAACCGGGACTTCCAACACCCGGACAACCTTCCGCGATCCGTCCCCCCATCGCATCTAACGACGGTGCAGGAATATTAACCTGCTTCCCATCAGCTACGCATCTCTGCCTCGCCTTAGGGGCCGACTCACCCTGCTCCGATGAACGTTGAACAGGAAACCTTGGGCTTACGGCGTGGGGGCTTTTCACCCCCATTATCGCTACTCATGTCAGCATTCGCACTTCTGATACCTCCAGCATCCTTTACAAGACACCTTCGCAGGCTTACAGAACGCTCTCCTACCATATCCTTACGGATATCCGCAGCTTCGGTGACTGGCTTAGCCCCGTTACATCTTCCGCGCAGGACGACTCGATCAGTGAGCTATTACGCTTTCTTTAAAGGATGGCTGCTTCTAAGCCAACCTCCTGACTGTTTTAGCCTTCCCACTTCGTTTGCCACTTAGCCAATCTTTGGGACCTTAGCTGGCGGTCTGGGTTGTTTCCCTCTTGACGTCGGACGTTAGCACCCGGCGTCTGTCTCCCAAGCTCGCACTCATCGGTATTCGGAGTTTGCAATGGTTTGGTAAGTCTCGATGACCCCCTAGCCATAACAGTGCTCTACCCCCGATGGTGATACTTGAGGCACTACCTAAATAGTTTTCGGAGAGAACCAGCTATTTCCAAGTTTGTTTAGCCTTTCACCCCTACCCACAGCTCATCCCCTAATTTTTCAACATTAGTGGGTTCGGACCTCCAGTGCGTGTTACCGCACCTTCATCCTGGCCATGAGTAGATCACTTGGTTTCGGGTCTACACCCAGCGACTGAACGCCCTATTCGGACTCGATTTCTCTACGCCTTCCCTATACGGTTAAGCTTGCCACTGAATGTAAGTCGCTGACCCATTATACAAAAGGTACGCAGTCACGGAACAAGTCCGCTCCTACTGTTTGTATGCACACGGTTTCAGGATCTATTTCACTCCCCTTCCGGGGTTCTTTTCGCCTTTCCCTCACGGTACTGGTTCACTATCGGTCGATATCGAGTATTTAGCCTTGGAGGATGGTCCCCCCATGTTCAGACAGGATTACACGTGTCCCGCCCTACTTGTTGCAAGCTTAGTTCCACAATGATCATTTCGTATAAGGGGCTATCACCCTCTATGGCCGACGTTTCCAAGTCGTTCTACTATGTCCACTGCTAAAACTTGCGGCTGTTCCCATTTCGCTCGCCACTACTTTGGGAATCTCGGTTGATTTCTTTTCCTGCAGCTACTTAGATGTTTCAGTTCGCCGCGTTCGCTTTACACACCTATGTATTCAGTGTGCAATGACCACTAGGGCCGGGTTTCCCCATTCGGAAATCTGCGGATCAAAGCTTGTTTGCTAGCTCCCCGCAGCTTATCGCAAGCTACTACGTCCTTCATCGCCTGATATCGCCAAGGCATCCACCATGTGCACTTATTCACTTGTCCCTATAACTTTAGCCTCTAGCTGCGTTCACAGCTAAAAAGCGGTTATAGAGGTATTTCTATGAGTTTAGCGTTTGCCGTATCCAAAGTGTTTTCGCATGTCCATGCAGCTTGCGCCCATGGACTCTTTTGAGAACTCTTTACATACTTTTTGATTTGATACAATCATACCCATCCACAACAATGTCTTGTCATGGACGAATCTTTACTACTTCTTCTAAATTGTTAAAGAACAGTTATTGCTTTTGATCTTCAAAAGACCAAACCTAAATCCCAGCGCCTATTCACGCCGACTTAGGTTTGATTTTTCACGATTCTCACCAAGGAAACTTGGTGGAGGTTGACGGGATCGAACCGACGACCCCCTGCTTGCAAAGCAGGTGCTCTCCCAGCTGAGCTAAACCCCCGGAAATCTTTGGTGGGTCTGGTTGGGCTCGAACCAACGACCCCCGCGTTATCAACACGGTGCTCTAACCAACTGAGCTACAGACCCGCTTGGATCAGTACGAGCCTACCATCAACTACCGCGCATCTCTACGCAACAGCCTTTGACCGATACCTGTTCTTCTTAACTAACAGACGATAAGTGTGGACGCTTGACTTTCATGCAAACTCTAGAAAGGAGGTGATCCAGCCGCACCTTCCGATACGGCTACCTTGTTACGACTTCACCCCAGTCACGAATCCTACCGTGGTAAGCGCCCTCCTTACGGTTAGGCTACCTACTTCTGGTAAAACCCGCTCCCATGGTGTGACGGGCGGTGTGTACAAGACCCGGGAACGTATTCACCGCGACATGCTGATCCGCGATTACTAGCGATTCCAACTTCATGTAGTCGAGTTGCAGACTACAATCCGGACTACGATACACTTTCTGGGATTAGCTCCCCCTCACGGGTTGGCGGCCCTCTGTATGTACCATTGTATGACGTGTGAAGCCCTACCCATAAGGGCCATGAGGACTTGACGTCATCCCCACCTTCCTCCGGTTTGTCACCGGCAGTCTCATTAGAGTGCCCTTTCGTAGCAACTAATGACAAGGGTTGCGCTCGTTGCGGGACTTAACCCAACATCTCACGACACGAGCTGACGACAGCCATGCAGCACCTGTGTTACGGTTCTCTTTCGAGCACTGCCAAATCTCTTCAGCATTCCGTACATGTCAAGGGTAGGTAAGGTTTTTCGCGTTGCATCGAATTAATCCACATCATCCACCGCTTGTGCGGGTCCCCGTCAATTCCTTTGAGTTTTAATCTTGCGACCGTACTCCCCAGGCGGTCTACTTCACGCGTTAGCTGCGTTACCAAGTCAATTAAGACCCGACAACTAGTAGACATCGTTTAGGGCGTGGACTACCAGGGTATCTAATCCTGTTTGCTCCCCACGCTTTCGTGCATGAGCGTCAGTGTTATCCCAGGGGGCTGCCTTCGCCATCGGTATTCCTCCACATCTCTACGCATTTCACTGCTACACGTGGAATTCTACCCCCCTCTGACACACTCTAGCCGTGCAGTCACAAATGCCATTCCCAGGTTAAGCCCGGGGATTTCACACCTGTCTTACACAACCGCCTGCGCACGCTTTACGCCCAGTAATTCCGATTAACGCTTGCACCCTACGTATTACCGCGGCTGCTGGCACGTAGTTAGCCGGTGCTTATTCTTCAGGTACCGTCATTAGCAAGGGATATTAGCCCTCACCGTTTCTTCCCTGACAAAAGAGCTTTACAACCCGAAGGCCTTCTTCACTCACGCGGCATTGCTGGATCAGGGTTGCCCCCATTGTCCAAAATTCCCCACTGCTGCCTCCCGTAGGAGTCTGGGCCGTGTCTCAGTCCCAGTGTGGCTGGTCGTCCTCTCAGACCAGCTACTGATCGATGCCTTGGTGAGCCTTTACCTCACCAACTAGCTAATCAGATATCGGCCGCTCTATGAGCATGAGGTCTTGCGAGCCCCCACTTTCATCCGTAGATCGTATGCGGTATTAGCTAATCTTTCGACTAGTTATCCCCCACTCAAAGGTACGTTCCGATATATTACTCACCCGTTCGCCACTCGTCAGCGGAGCAAGCTCCCTGTTACCGTTCGACTTGCATGTGTAAGGCATGCCGCCAGCGTTCAATCTGAGCCAGGATCAAACTCTTCAGTTCAATCTCTGTTTTGTGGCATTGCTGCCTAGCATCTCTGCTATCGCTCACTCAAAATACTGACAGGCCACTTCTTCTCAGAAGCGCCTATTTTCTTCTTTTGTGAACATTTAATGTTTTAAGTTATACGCTCCTGATTTACATCAGCAGCGCTGCACTTCCATCAAACGCCCACACTTATCGACTGTTAATTGTTAAAGAACCTTCTACTTCGCGCCACCAGAACCCTGGTTCGCGTCGCCGTCAAATCGTTTTGTTTGTCAGCAGCAGAGAGATGAGATTATGTGGCGTTTC
>NZ_JBWKQR010000038.1:0-5508 GCF_059418905.1 Collimonas sp. GW821-FHT07E08
CCAGAGGTGTCGTAGGTATAGGTGGTGGTATCGACCACGTCAGTTCTGGGACCGGTGGCAGTCAATACTTGACCGACATTGTTGTAGGTGTAGCTCCAGACACGAGAAGTGCCGACCAACGTTGGCGAGAAGCCTTGGGCACCGGTCGCATCGCTGGTCGCTTGAACTGTCTTGTTCAACAGATTGCCTGACGCATCGTACGCATAAGTGGTTAGCAGCTTCGGCTCGGCAATCGTCAATGGCAGACGATAGGTCGCGTGCCAAGCAGTCGTGATCGTCCTGGCTTGTGCCGTCCCCGAAGCTTCGACCCGGCTGGTTTCCAGATTACGCGTCAGATCGTAGCTATACGTGGTGATGCTGCCGTTGAAGTCGGTGCTGGTGGCGACGTTGCCGTTGGCGTCGTACGTCAGATTACCGGCCGCAACGCTGCAACCCGCACCACCGGGCTGCGATACGCCGGTATTGCGGAGCGTGTTGAGGACCGTCTGGAACGTGTACGTCCGCACACTGCCCAATGGATCGGTCACTGTGCTTTGCGTATTGGGTTGAGTGTACGCGACGCTGTATTTCTCGACACCACCAGCATGTTCCGTCGAAATTGCCTTGCCAGTACTGTCGTAGTTGAAGATAGCAAAGCGGCTGCCGTTCTCGTCGATGATTCCGGTCAGCGCTGTCGGCAGATCTGCACCACCCGTGTAGGCGGATTCGTTATAGACATAGGTACGGCTCTTGCCGTCCGGGTAGGTCACTGTGTTCAAGCGATTGACGCTGTCGTAGCTGTACGCCGTGGTACCGCCTGCCGGGTCAGTCATCTGTGTAACACGACTGCTGCTGTCGTAGACAAAATTGAGTTGATGGCCAAACGAGTCGGTTACCCGGATCAACAATCCTGCCTGCGGTGCTATCGTGGTCGCAGTATTGGCACCCGAGTAATTCAACGTTTGAATCAGGCCCTCGCGACTGGTGATGCTGAGCAATTTGCCTCCCGCATCATAAGTTTCCAGCGATTGATCGGCTGCGACCAAGTATTGCCACCCCATCGTATTGCCAGCACTGTCGACTTGGCGCGTCAGCCTGTCAGTGACGTCGCCGTCCGGCTTATAGCCGCCATTACTTAAAAAGAAGTCCAGGGTTTTTCCGTCGCTACGTATCACGCCGGCATGATTCGGATAGACATTGGTCATGACCATCCGTTCATAACTACTATTCCAGCGAGCACCGTAACGGCCATTGCGTATGCTGCTGCCGTTATAGGTCCGTTGTAACCTTAAGCCAACACTGCCACTACCTTGATAGTCTGATTCAAACTGCAGTTTGTTGCCGGTGCCATGATCAATTGGATTGCCTTTTGGGCAGTAAGCGGGCATTCCCATTTTCTTAGCGGCCGGAGCCCTGCTTTGATCGTACAAACAGTTGCCTGGGTTGCTCGCTTCTGATTTGCAGGACGGGTCAGCGGGAGTCTCACAACCACCTGTTGCCGCATTATATGAAGTACCGGATCCACAAACCGTGTCACCGTAATTATTTAAACTTACATAGCCGACCGAATCGCGTTGAGCATAGCAGTACCCATATGTAGTATTGTCCCCGGAAGGATTATTGTTGATATACAGGATCGTGAAATGATCAAAAGTAGATGGATTGCCCCAATCATCTGTAACAGGAACAGAAACTGAAGAACGGAACTCAGCCCACGCTACACATCCCGCCGTAGCGGATGAATAGAAAGGTGGATTGTACGCTCTGGCCCAATTTGGAGCGGCGTAACTAGCATGATGAGCCAGCAGCATCGGGATTGCTATACAAACACTGACAACAACGAAATTCAAATATCGTCGCATACAGTCGTAAAGGGAATTCGTTTTTTCCAGCGCTATAACAGAAAATGAATTTTGAAAACACCGGTTAAAAATATGGGCAGTACGCCACTGTATCAATCGCATATGGCCGTTGCTATTTCGTACGTCACCACTCATTGCAATGCCCCAGTGATTTGTTGTAATCGATTTAAGGCATCTACCACACGACTGGTCTGACGCGCCAAGGCGCCGCTTGGATCTTTGACCTGCTCATTGATCCGGTTGCCCATGTTGTCCAGGGTATAGGCGATGCTGTTGCCGAGGCTGTCGGCGATATTGGTCAAACGGTGGGCCGGATCGTAGGTGTAGTTGATCGTCGAGGTATCCGGCAGCGTGACTAGGGTCAACTGGCCGACGCCATCGTAGCCATACGTAGTGGCTTCCACCGTACCGCCAGACGTCATCGTCTTGCCGGTCAACCAGCCACGCGGACTATAGGTCAATGCCGTCGTGGTGCCATTGGTGTCGGTGATCAGCCCTACCCGGCCATTGGCGTCGTAGTTCGACAAAGTCGTGACTTGACCGACGGCGTTCGTGATTGTGCTCAGGTTGCCGCTGCTGTCGTAGGTATAGGTGGTCTTGTCCGCCACATCAGTTCTGGGACCGGTAGCAGTCAATACCTGACCGACAGCGTTGTAGGTGTAGCTCCAGATGCGCACAGCGCCGACCAACGCTGGCGACAAGCCTTGCGCGCCGGTAGCATCGCTGGTGGCTTGCACTGTCTTGCTCAACAGGTTGCCGGACGTGTCGTAGGTATAGGTCGTCAACAGCTTCGGTTCTGCAATCTGCAAAGGCAAGCGATAGGTCGCATGCCAGACGGTCGTGATCGTCCTAGCTTGTGCTGTACCCGATCCTTCTACTCGGCTGGTTTCAAGGTTACGTGTCAGATCGTAGCTGTAGGTCGTGACGACGCCGTTGAAATCGGTTCGCGTTGCGACGTTGCCGTTGGCGTCATACGTGACGGCCGATGACGCTGCGCCGCAACCGGCGCCCCCGGGCTGGTTTTGGCCGGTACTCTTAATCGTATTGAGCAAGGTTTGAAATGCGTAGGTGCGGACGGTTCCCAAGGGATCGGTAACAGTACTTTGGCTCCCCGGTTGCGTGTAGCCGATACTGTATTTTTCCACGCCACCGGCATGCTCGGTGGAGATTGCTTTGCCAGTACTGTCGTAGTTGAACGTGGCATAGCGCACATTGTTTTCGTCAACGATGCCGGTCAATGCAGTCGGTAGATTCGCGCCGGCGGTGTAGGCCGGTTCGTTATAGACATAACTGCGGGTCTTGCCATCCTGATAGGTCACGCTAGTGAGATTGTTATTGTTATCGTAGATGTAGCCAACCGTCTTGCCAGTCGGATCTGTCATTTGGATTACGCGACTACTGCTGTCATACGTGAAATTTAGCTGACGGCCAAATTGATCGACGACGCGCAACAACAACCCTGGCTGCGGTGCAACCGTCGCTGGTGTAGTCGTATCGGAATAACTCAGCGTTTGCACCCAGCCTTCACGACTGGTGATACTCAGCAGTTTGCCGGCGGTGTCATAGTTTTCTAGCGATTGATCGGCGGCTACCCGGTATTGCCAACCCGAAGTGTTACCTGCACCATCGGCTAAGCGTGTCAGGCTGTCGGTTACATCGGCTTCCGGAAGATACACACCGCTCGACAAGGTGAATGTCAGAATCTTGCCATCTTCGCGCTGGATGCCGGCAGTGGTCTTGAGGTAGACACTATTAGTCCACACCATCCGTTCGTAGTTGCTGCTCCAGCGCGCACCGTAACGACCATTGCGAATGCTCCGAGCGTTGTAGGTTCGCTGCAATTGCACACCATAGCCTACGGCACTCAGATAGTCCAATTCTAGTTGCCGTTTGTTGCCATTACCATGATTGATCGGGTTACCATCCTCGACTGGAGGAGGACAGGGGCAGGCAGTGCAAGCGGGCTTGCCTACATTCTTGTCGTTTTGCGCGGTGCCAGAATTGTATTGGCAGCTGTTCGGATTGTTCAGCTCTGGTTTGCAAGAGGAGTCCGGAGGCGCAGCAGGTCCATTGGTAGCGGGCCAGGCGTAAGACACACCCTGCCGATCACTAAAACACCAACCGCTAGCCTGGTAAGTCGCAGAAGGCGGAATATTGGAGTGATAACGACCATCAGCGTAGCTAGTCCACACGGCGGAAAGCGCATCGCAAACGGCCTGACCAGATGGAAACGGACCATTCGCATTACCACCAGTATCAACCCAGCCGCTAGTTGGATCGGCAGCACGCGCAAATTGATGCACACATATCATCGTCAGCGCGATGACCAGACCGGCAAAAATTTGCCTAAATAGATTGTTCATGTCTGCAAAAGAATCCCACCAGCAAGACATCAAGTGGCGGTACTTCATGGCTTCAACATGCCTGGTTGTAACCGACATCATAGGTAGCGCATCCGTATTTCCCGTTCCTGCCATGACAGACCTTTATTTCAGGCATAAAAAGACGTGGGTACCTCTAAGAGATACCCACGTCGAAGCAATGTTGTAAATCAACTCCCTCGGGCACGCGCAATTCCTATTCGCTAGAACGCGCAGCCATCATTCGGCAGTGCCGCAGAATTCATTATTTCCAAACAGAAACCAATCTTATCCTAATATCACTTATTGCATCACAACAATAAATTTCCGACATCAGCACCTTATGCAAGCATGATGTAAGGAATCGACACTAGATGTCGGTACTGAAGAAGCAAAAATCGGAGGGAAATATGGCGGGTATGAAAATAAAACCAAATTTTGGTTTGCCCCAGGGAAAAAGGTAACTTTGGTAACTTACCCTATTTTCCGTTTGCAAGTGCCTGATTTATATAGGATTAGGTAGTTACCTTTAAAGGGTAATCTTTGGTAACTCAAAAGGTAACCACACGCTAAGTCTCTGATATTTATAATTATTATTTTTATCTATATTACCTTCCACTATGGTAACCAGATTACCTTAAAGTTACCCCTAAGTTACCTTTCGTAGAAACCTGCAAAGCCTTATACCGCAATGGTTTCCGGACAATTTCCAAAAAAATTACCAAGGTTACCGTTTTCCCGAGCGGCACTTTATTTTCGTATCTACAGCTAATCGCTTCAAATTGACGCGGCAGAACCGATGCAATATCGCGCGCAATTACTGATTCGGAGGGCCTATCCCGGCGCTGCGACAAGAAAACAATCGCGCGCATTTTACAAGCAACGGAAAATCGTAAAGGTGTTCATCACACCATCGATTTTGGATTTATTGGAAACTGGTTGGCACAATATTGATACGAGCGCGTCGTAGAGCCAATAGTTATGTGGAGAGTCTTACCTTGAACTAACGAGACAATTAAATCCTCATTGCTGTATTTAATTGCGGCGTATACTTGTTTCGAAATAACTACAAATTCTCGAAGCATCACACGATATTTTTTAAATTTTTTTGGCCATTCCCATTTTTTACGAAAAACAAATTTAACTCATTGATTTTAAATAAAATTGATTTCCGGCCTCGGGCACCACAAAGCAAAAGGCTCTCAGCATTGAGGGCCTTTTTGTTATGTTTGACCCGTCCTGAATTAGGTTGACACTTTTTCGATGAAGAGAAGGAGTGTCAGATGGAGCAAGCGATACGGCGTAGC
>NZ_JBWKQR010000039.1:0-3920 GCF_059418905.1 Collimonas sp. GW821-FHT07E08
GGCGCTCAATTATGCAGCCAGCGGGATTCATTCACCGTATGGAGAAGACGCCACCTTGCAGTTGCAGGGGCAGTTATATTCCCCCTTCGGACAAGTGCTGATTGGCCAGATAGTTTCGTCTGCCACGCATAGCTACAACCGTCGTACGGATCGACTGTTATACAGAAAAGATTTTTTTGATTCCAGAACCAGCATATTTGTCGGCAAAGGTATCGCGCCACTTGGCATTGCCAACTATTTTAGCGGCTTCTTAGGCAACACGATCAACGGCGTAATGGTGCAGCGTCGTGCAACCGACGCCCACGACATACGAATAGGCATCAAGCCCAAAATTGAGGGATTTATGGAGCAGCCTGGTACCGTCACCATCAAACAAAATGGACTCGTTGTGCGCGTCATACCTGTGCCCGCAGGGATATTTATCATTGAAGAACCGTATCTCATCCCCAATCAAACCGTGACGGTGGAGCGGAGATCGCAATCCGGAATGCTGCTGGGCAACTCGACTAGTCTAGTCTACGGTGGCGTCGGCCTATTGCCAGCGAAAGCGCTCGAATGGGATCTGGCCGCAGGTAAGAACTCCAATAGTGCTTTTTCATCTAGCCCAGGCACACCACAGGCAAACAGCGTACAGGTGGACGCCAAGTACGGCGTGACTGACCAGCTTGCCGTCGCCGCTTATGGAGCGGGTGTCATCGGACAACCCGCGTCAGCGGGACTTGGCTTTGCGCGTGATTTGTCGGCGCTGGGCTCGGTGTTTGTGGGCATCGGCTGGCGTCAAACAGCGAGCGATGTGGCACGACATTTCGTGTCGGCAAATTATAGTTTTACCAGGCCGTATTATTCGGTAAATTATCAGTTGAACGGGCCTGGAGCCTCCGCTATTAGTAACAGTCCACTGTCACATAATTGGGCACAGAGTCTGGCTGCCAACCTCACCTATCCGATGGGGAGCGGTCATTTCACCAGTAATTTCTCATGGAGCAATCTTCCCGTTGTCATTGCCAACAGTCCATCAACGTTGTTTGATAGTAAGATGCCGGTAGCGGGGGTTGTAAAGTCAATCACGCGCTCGTTGACAGCACAATATAATTGGCGTCTGACGCCCAAGGTCGGCGCCGCCATTTATGGCACGCTCAGCAATGCAACCAGCAGCCCTGGTACCGCTAAGCAGATCGGACTCACCTTATCGTTTGCGCTGGGTCGCGGTTCGACGACGTCGGATTTCTCCCACAGCAGCTCAGGCTTTGTCGCCCGTGAGACTTACACGCAATCCCTCAATACCAATTCTTCCATGTCACTCTATGCCACGCCACTTGACCAAGCGCAGGCCGGTGGCAGCTATAGCTATTCTGGCAGAGATGTCGTCGCCGGCCTCGGTGTCAACGCGAGCAACGCCGGCACTGCATGGAATGGCAATGCGCGCGGTGCACTGATCGCATTTGACGGGCAAATCATGCCGACCGCTTATATCAGCGAAGATAGCGCATTGGCGTTGGTCAAGATCGCAGAGTTGCCCAACGCCAGTGTCATACCGAGTGGTGCGAGTAGTGAGAACGAAGCCATCGCAAAGGCCAATGCACAAGGTTATTTTGTAGTGCCGAATGTGACGCCATACACTACACCAGACTACACTGTATTTTCCGAAGATCAGCCCGACGACATACAATTACCCAAGCAACTGATTGATCGGCCGATCAATAAATGGTCCGCCGCATTTTTTAAGCCGACCATCACGCACCAACAACCGGGATGGGTCGTCATCAATGACAGTAGCGGTCAGCCGATTCACAATGGTTCGTTTGTCGTCAATATGGATAAAGATAAAGAGAATGCCTACGCCGTCATTGGCGATGATGGAAAAGCGTTTATTGTTGACCTACATGACCTGCCGCAGCATTTTGATGTCTTCCTTGCCCCCAACTTTTCGAAAACATGCCACGTCGATGACGCTTTGAACAAGCGCCATAGCGAGAGCGAGAGTAAAAGAACCTTACAATGCGAGAAATAATGTGATTAGCAAATATATAAAAATTGTTGCGCCGCTTTGTTTATTGACTTACTCCATCCAATCCGGGGCCATGGGTACGAGTAAAACTTTTCTTGATATTGATTTGGGCTCCGCGATAAAACGCGGTAGGACTAGTTTTTTGATTACCAACGAGAGACCTGTGCCGGTTTTTGTATCCACTGAAATTTATGACTGGGACGTGGATGAGAACGGCCAATTTATCCTTCATCCAACGAAGGATATAGTTGTGTCACCGCCTGTGGCTACGGTGCAAGAGAACGGTGGGCTTAATTTGCGGGTCGAATATAAAGGTAGTGATTTCACGGGACCTCAAAAACACTACCGGATCGTGGTGAAGGAGTTTCCGAAACTGCGTCTCGGGGATCTCAGTGAGGGCCTAGGCGTCAATCTGGCATTGTCTGCAACGATGTCACTGCCCGTCTTTGTTACCCCGAAAGGGGGCGATGATATGCCATTTTCAACGCTGCAAACCACGTGGCTCGCCGATACAGAAAAGGATGGGAAGAAAATCGTCAGGCTTTCAATCGAAAATATTGGCGCGCGCTATGTGATGGTAAAAAACATCAATATAGAAGGAATTGATCACCCGTCGATGTATTACGTTTTGCCTGGCAAGAGCGTGAATATGGAAATCGCCTCAGAGAGCATTGCAGTAAAGAACGGGTTCATCATGTTGAGGTATATGGATCAGGAGAAAAAAATTGATCTTCCAATTAAAAAGTAAGACAAGGAAAAACAGAAAAACTTGCCTCATTGTCACGCTGATGTTGTTGGGTGCACTCCTCTTCATTGCGGATGAAACCGTAGCGTCTTGCAAGATCATGCAAAATGCCGTTGCAGCTGACGCAGGGGCTCTACCATCGGTGCAAGCTAAAAATTCTGTGCTGCAGGTGCGTTTTGATAATGTACAAGCGATCGTTTCGTTTCAATGTACAAAAGGGGACAGTATGCGTATTACGATGGAGAAAAGCCCTGGAGAACCTGTCGGCAATGATGTCGATAGTGTGTCAATCAATAAATCTGGCACGCAGCTGGTTTCTGTCCATCCCACTTTGGTGAGTTTAGATGGCATCTCCATCAAGAAACGTTTCAGTGATTTACCGAATCATACATTCTCTGGAATTGCAACAGGGGAAATACAACGGCTCGCAGTTGGGCTGACGGTCCCGCAAGTAGGAGCAGATCAAACTAGGCGCATGGACCCCGGGATATATCTGACGAAATTCTCCATTGACATCCAATCCCCGTAAACAAGCTGTGCCTTAGCCATGACTTAATCTGACGACCCTGTTGCAATTGAAAAAACAGAAGAGTAAAAAATGATCTAAATGGTCCAGTCATGCCTCGTGTTCCGGCTGATAGTCATTCCGGCAATTCGTGTTGCTGAAAAATTTTGCGTGGGCGACTTATTCATCGCAATAATAGCATCATCGGCCTCCAACTCAGCCACGGCGCGACCGCCTGGTGCTGCTATGGCGGCAACGCCTAGCGATAGCGACCCAGGCTGCCAGAGCGCCCTTCGGAACTCCCAGGCGCCGACTAGCCTCTTCCAGCGACAGACCCTGCGCCAATATCGTCTTCACAGACTCTTTCCGAAACTCCGGCATGTGATTTCTTGAATTCGCTTCCGTCATGATTTCTCCATTTGGTGATTTACCAAACAGAAGTGTCCGAAAAAATCAGGCTACCTCATTCTATTTTCTGGTGTTTTCTGTAGATACGCCCTCCTCCTTGCTGCTCTTAATTTTGTTCTCGCACTCCGATTCGGCTTGATCGAGACCTTAGCTTCTCCGTGTTACCGTGCGATCACACAGCCACTCTGCTGGCTTCGATGTGGGGTGCGGGTATTTGCTTATAATGAAAGGCTTCTTTTTAAGTCAATTGCTTT
>NZ_JBWKQR010000040.1:0-3733 GCF_059418905.1 Collimonas sp. GW821-FHT07E08
TGTAAGCCCCGTCAGTACCGTCGTTGACAGTTGAGGCTAGATATGATCGCATTTTTATGCGGCGCGCAGGTTAATCTGATCAGCGAAGTTTCATGGCAGGAGTTTGTCAGTGCGATTGACCGGATGGTCAGTGATATAGGTAAACACATAGCGCGACTAAGCTTCAGGATCGATGCCGTTCATGCGTGCGCTGCCGATGAGGCTGTACATGGTTGCAGGAAGTTCTCCGCCACTGTCGGATCCGAGAAGCAAGTAATTTCTGCGGCCCAGACAGCATCCGCGCAATGCATTCTTGGTGATATTGTTGTCGATTTCGGCGACACCATCGCCACAGTAATAGATCAGCGCCTACCACTGGTTGAGCAGGTAATTGATGGCTTTGGTCGTATCCGACAGCGTCAGCAATCGTTGCTGAAACCATATTTCCAGACTGTCGAGTAGCGGACGTGACTACGCTTGCTGCATTCGTTGACGTTGGTCGGGTGGTTGGCTGCGGATTTGGGCTTCAATTGCATACAGCGCGCCGATCCGGCGTAGCGCCTCAGTCGTTGTCGGCATCGTCGCCTTCTTGACATGCAGATAGTTCAGCTTGCACCGGGCATGAGCCATGCAGATGGCTTCACGAATCTGTCCATCGGCGAAGAGCTTATCGTAGCCTGGAAATGCATCGGCCTGGAGAATGCCATTAAAGCCAGCTAGGTGCGACTGCGGGTGTTGGCTCTATCAATTCGGCGAATAGCAATATCGCTAGGCAGTGAGAAGGCATGCATGGAGTTCATGCGCATGTAATAATGTACAAACATTGGTGGCCAGGTGCGTTCTGGCTGTTTCCAGTTAATTCCCTCCAGAAGCATGGAGAGCTGGGCCGCGGTCAAATGTACTTTGCCGCTGTCGGGTTGCGGCCAGACGAAACGGCGTCGTTCCAAGCGCTTCGAAAGTAAACATAGACCGTCGCCGGTTGATAATAGCACCTTGAGCACATTACCACGTCGACTGCGGAAGACAAAGCCATGGCCTGAGAATGGATCGTCAGCAAGCGCCGTTTGCACCTTCCCGGCCAAGCCATTAAATGTAGTAGTCGCGATCTGATCTGACATTCCCCGGTTTGACGTGTGCGGTCGTTGTTGTAATAAGCCTGCTAGTCGTCCAGATCGCTTTGCAGCTCTTCAATCGAGCGGTAGATCTTGCGCCGGAACGTGGCCTGATAAAACTCCTGCAGAATGGTTTTATGGAAACGTTCGCAGATCCCATTAGTCTGCGGATGTCGAACCTTCGTCTTGGTGTGCTCAATGTCATTGAGGGCCAGGTAGAGTTGGTAATCATGCGCTTCCGGCCGGCCGCAATATTCGGTGCCACGGTCGGTCAACACGCGGATCAAGCCCATTTCCTGCTCTGCCAGGAACGGCAGCACCCGGTCGTTCAGTAGATCGGCTGTGGTGATTGGCGTCTTCGTTGTATAGAGCTTGGCCGCTGCCCACTTCGAATACGTGTCAACGAAGGTCTGTTGGTAGATTCGGCCCACGCCCTTGATAGTGCCGACATAGAATGTGTCCTGGCTGCCAAGATAGCCAGGATGGACCGTCTCGATCTCTCCGTGCGCCACGTCGTCTTCCTGTTTCTTCTCCAGAGCGACGACCTGCGCTTCGATCAGAACCTCGCCAGTTTCGGCAATGTGCCGCTCCAGCGCCGGAAGACGCTTCTTGAACGATTCCAAGTCACGCTGTAGCCAGACGGACCGTACACCGGATGGGGAAACAAAAACACCACGCTTACGCAGTTCGTTCGATACACGGACTTGGCCGAACGCCGGCTGCTCCAGGGCAAATTGAGCTACGGCCACTTCAGTGGCTTCTTCAACGCGATTTCTGAGATTGGGCTTTCTACGATTGGCGTCAATCAGGGCATCCACACCGCCTGTTTCTACTGCCGTTTGATAGCGATAAAACGTGTTGCGGGAAAATCCCATCACCTTGCAGGCACGAGACACGTTTCCAAGTTCTGCAGCAAGATTGAGCAGGCCGACCTTGTGCTTGATGACATTCTGAGGAACATTACGCATGGGGTTACTCCTTGGCGCTTGCGCGCTGGTTTAATAAAGATTTGCACCTCTATCAAACCGGGTACCCCCACCATTTGGCAAGGCCTTACTGTCCGCTCAAGTCGGAATACTACACATTAAAACCGGCCCGCATATCAGGACCACCCGTCGCAATCCAAATACGGGGGTTTGCCTGCAGGTTTATCATGTTCGTAAGCTGTAATGCCGCGCGCAGTGCCGCTGCATCGTAAGCGTAATTTCTGCACCGTCTGGACCTGGATGATTTGGACCTCATGATTGCGTTTGAAGGCACATACGGTTTTGCATTTATGGACACACCCACACCCTTGTTGCCAGACCACGCGCCAATCGCCGACACTTAATAGAATTTAAACGCGCTGTCGTGGAACAGTCGTTTTTGCCCGGTGCCTCCGTGGCAAGCTTGGCCCGAAGCCATGGCATTAACGCTAATTTGATCATCGCCTAGCATATCATTTATACCATTGCTCGTCCTTATATATAGTGGCCTTCAAAGCATTTTAACTTCATCAAACCTGCCAATGTGTGGGTGGCTTTGTCTGCAGGCGACACCAATGGACGTCGGCAGTAAGCTACCGTCATTCGGCTTCGCTGAGGATCAGGTGACGTCATCAATTCGCGGCCAAGTGAAGCGCTCGTGGTGCAAGCGTCGTACACACAGCCAGACGCCGGTGACATCCCACATCAGCAGCTTGATGCAATTGCCGTTACGATTACTAAAGGCATAGGTTGCGCCATCGCAAGGAAATCGCCAGAGCCCGCTGTATTTTTAACGATAAGCCGGAGAGGGCGGCGACGGGAATAGCGAGCGCTTGCACTGTGATAGAAACCAAAGCCGGTGCCGAGCAGTTCGCTGGCTCATTGTGGTGCCCGATACTGATGTTTGCCGATACGCCGGCCAGCTACTGATCTCGATGTGCCTTGCCCCAACGACGCAAAAAATTGGTGTCGAGTTGATTTACTAGCGCAACTGCGGCGATTGAGACACCGGGTTCTAGGCAGGCGGCAATCACTGCAGCTTTGAATGCAGCCGAATATCTCCGATGGAGGCGCGAAGTCGTCGGTGTAAATTCGTGATTGTTCATGCGTACACGTGTCCATTTTAAAAAATCGTGGACACTAGCATCGCCTCCCGAAACGACATCAACAAGGTGGATTGGCTGGGCGCTTACGGCCCACGGCATAGTTCCATACGAATATCGGCCAGGATGCTCGGTACAGCAGTAGGTATGCGCGGCACCGAAACAAACTCGCCGCCGCCGGACAAGGTGGTCGGTAAGGTGCGCACCTGCGTCCAGGAGTGCCACTTGTGCACGAGATTGGCATTGATGCCGTGGGTCATCGCCACCGCCGCAATCGAGGTGCCTTGTTAATTATTCGTCGAATATTTGTTTCTTGAGCACGGTGCTATGTAGGCGTCTTTCGGATGTCATGTCTTTCATAAGTGTCCACCAAAAATAATTAGGTGAACACCATCATCCTCATCCTCATTGATCGGGCTTCCTTCATGATGCCTTCACCGGGTGCTTACTCAAGTTTTACAAAAAAGAAGCATCTGTGCTCGCTTGATCTGCTTCCGCAAACAAACCTTTCCGTGTTGATCTATTCCGTGGATCTGAAAAATAGCCTTCGTCAAATCGGTACCACATATACTAT
>NZ_JBWKQR010000041.1:0-2969 GCF_059418905.1 Collimonas sp. GW821-FHT07E08
GAGGTTCGCACCATGACTTTATCGCTCGGCGCTTGCCGAGGGAGGACGGCTAGATGATTATCAGTTTCGTGTGCAAATTATGCGGCAAAGTGGGCCAATTTTGGATGCAAATCAACACACAGTGAACTAGTAAGCAAACGGTCCTTGAACATCTTTGTATGTAGTGTATAGGTATGTGATTTCCCCTGTTAAATTAATATAAGATTTATTTTTCCCCCATTCGGCGCTTTTGTAGCCGTTAGCCCAATGATCATTTTTGCCAAATCTTTCAGATATAAACGGTTCTTTGCCAGTCAAATCCACAATTCTGTAAAAAACCGGATTTTGAGATCTACCGACCAAAACAAGTCGATAGACCTGCCTCCCAAAATATTTTCTGCCGCCGTGTGATTGAGTCTCCACTGCCGGAGAATTTTTATTCACTTGAAAATCTACAACAGAATAATCAATCGTCGTACCAAAATCATCTTTTTCAGAATTTCCTTGAAGTAAAATTTTCCCATTCAAAATAACGCTACCATCGTCGGTGCGTTGAATCATCCCAAATTTCGATGGGTAGACATCCCTGAACGAATTGTTTTTCGTAGTTGAACTCTTAGCATCTTCTGCAAAACCAATGTGCGCCAGAGAAGAAGCGAGTATAAAAATAAATATTCTTATCAATTTCATGCTTTCTCTCTTATAGCAACCGTGATGTCCAATAACTCCCTAACAGTGGGAGCTTTGGTTGCGTCACACATATATTTAATAACGGTTATTCTGTCGTTGATAAAACCATTAAGCCAAGTTCTATGGGCGGTCAAATAATTGTTTTTATTTTCTTCCGCTCTTTCTGCAGCATTAACCTTGCCTACCTGCGCCTTTAATAAATATTCAGCGTGTTCTGCCGTCATGGTGTCGTTGATAAATTCTTTGACATCTCCCGGCCCTAGATGGTGCGCCAGATATGCAACTTTGGCCTTCTCTCCATCGTTGAGAGTATCGATCTTGAATTTTGCCTTTGTCAACATCGCCAGATTTTGCATGGCATAGTCTACTGCAGTATGAATTGCATACTCAGCTTGGAGCCGTAAATCAAGCAATTTTTGTAGATTGCCATCACTGGCGGTGGCTCGCCCCGTCAAATGCGGCTTGGAAGATAATTGTCGTGCTATGGAGATTTTTCCTGGCGTGACAAAGGTGCCATTCTCAAGTTTGAATGCCGGAACCTCTTTAGTTTCCTCGCTTTTTTTATGCTTGATCGTGACAGTGCTCCTCGTCAACCATCCTTCTTTTTTAGCGCGTGCATTCAAAAATGTATCGTCGGTCAGGGCCATTTCTATCCAGGTTGCGTCCAGGAATTGAGTCATACCGCGAGCAGATGAATTTGGCGATGCCGAGTTGGGATCCCAAACAAAGGTGTTTATTTTCTTTTTCTTGACAACGGGCTTCCCTTTTTTATCGAGTACGGGCTCTTTTGTTTTTTTATTGATTACCGGAATTTCTTCTATCGTGAAAATAGTCGCGGCCTCGGCATTCATGATTGCCGCAATAGCCTGAGGAATCATTGCAGCTCGAGTGGCTGCAGCGACAATGTAGTCGTGATAAGCGAAATTTTGCATCAACTTCAAATTCAGCTTGTTCGGACATTCCATCGTGACTTCCTGCACTGGATGGCCTGCAGGCGAACGAGTGTCTGTGACAGCCCCCGGGGGCACGGTAGTTTTTGGCTTTGATGTTGAGCCGTCGGCAGCTGTGACTGGGGACGCTGATGCGGTAGCTCCCGGAAGTACTGGTGTCGGAGCCGCAGATGGCGTCCCTTCGTGCGTACGCAGTTGCGACTGCACAGCCAGCTTTGGACTATGCAATCGCACATAGGTATTGACGCCTCTGGGACTGACCGTGGCGATGTGCTTGGATTTGCCACTGACAGTCTCAACCTCGACCTTCACAGTGCTGGACTTATTTTTTACATCAACGGGTGGTACTTCACCTTTGCTGTCGGTGACATGTTCGGCGGTTTCTCCATCCAAATGCAGCTTTACCTTCAGGTCTTTGATCGGCTTATTGAGCACATCCACAAACTGCATGAATAGAGTGCGCTCCTGGGATGCTTGTTCCTGATTGTGCGGCGCGGGTCTGGGTTCGGGAACTGGCGCAGACGCGCCCGGAACCTGCAGGCGTTGCCCGATGTGAATCAAATTAATGTCGGATAGCTGATTCAACTCCGCAATGGCCTGCGGTGTAGAGTCGTGTAGCTTGGCGATTTTTGTAAGCGTATCGCCTCGTTGAACGGTGTAGCTGCTGGTCATTATGCGTCCTCATTCGGGTCCACGGCTTCTTGGTTATGCCAATCTGCCCTTTCTAGTTGCTGCGGGTCGTCTTCAAGGCTGGTATGTACTACCCATTCACCACTGCCCAACAGGGCTGTGTACGCTGTCGGCGTTTCTTCGTCTTTATGTCGGTCATTCCTACCGTCACCGCCAGTCTTGGTTTCAACTATAGCGCCGGTTTCTCCATGCTCTCGTGCGACGACATCGACACTGTGGCCGGGTTCGCCGTCCACAGCGCTGAGAACCTTCCAACGCAAGCTGTAGGGCGGTCCTCCTTTCGAGAAATCAGGTATCACGGCTGGTAAATTCTTAGGCCCAGGCAGGCTGTGCGAGGCTGCATGAGCTACGAAAGTGCCATTCGTTCCGTGTTCGATCCCAGCAGCGTTGTACTTGACATAGCTGCCGCCGCCATTGATCAGCACTTCTTCCTTGGCGGTGATAGTGATGCGATTGGCGGTGTGGGTGATGTTGAGTTTGGATAGCAGGTTGATGCTGTCGGACAGCGCCTGCATATCGATGTCGCCAGTCCCGGCAGTCAACTTTATATTGGCTTTCTGGACGAACAGCCGGAACGTGTTTTTGATGCTGGCAAACAGACTGTCTCCGCTGGCAATGGACAGGCTCTTGCCGGTAGTGATGGCCGTGTGCTCATCGCTG
>NZ_JBWKQR010000042.1:0-2687 GCF_059418905.1 Collimonas sp. GW821-FHT07E08
GTCATGCCCTGTTCGCAACCACAACAGGAAAGAAAATCACTTGCCTGAAGTCTGAATAGAGTCTAGTGAGTGAATGGAAAATCTACTTATTTTTAGCATAGAGCTTGAAGCTCATGCCACATAGGATTTCCAATAACGCAAACAGGTAAAATTGCGCCAACCTCAGCACGGGCATATAAGACCGCTCTTGTCCCAGACAGATTGCATAATTTTTGATCAAAAAATTCCCACAACCTTTCGGAGCGGACAACTAAATACACTCTTACATTGGTAATCCTCCATTTTTAGAGCACGCCAAAAGTAGAAGTTAAGCGGCCAAAGCTAGCTTCTGTTTAGGAGTGATGCCACCAAGAGCCATGTTTGGCCGGCCGTGATTGCAGGTCAATAATCAGCGCGTGCAAAGTTCTGAATTTCATCAAGTGTTTCGAACAGGTGGTGAGCCAGCCAATCGTAGCGAACCATGCGGTTGCGGCGTTCGACGTAGGCATTTTTCTGCGGCTGGCCAAGCTGGATGAATTCGATCCGAATGCCGTGCTTTGCAGCCCTGGCCAGCGTCACGGCGCTGATATATTCAGGCCCGTTGTCGCAACGGATCACGTTCGGTTTGCCCCACCACTCAATGATCCGATCCAAGCAACGGATGCCCCGTTCCGACGGTAGCGAGAAATCGACGTCAGTACCAAACCCTTCACGGCTGTAGTCGTTGATCACGTTGAACAGACGAATGCTGCGACCGTCGGCAAGCTGATCATGCATGAAGTCCATCGACCAGATTTCGCTGATCTGCGCGGACACAGCCAGCGGCAGCAGCTTCTCCCGCACCAGGCGATGACGCGTTTGTGGTTCCATTTGAAGCCTTTCACGTTGCGTAAGTACAGGAAGCACAAGCCGAAGCCCCAGTTGCGCTGATTACTCGTCAGTCGTACCAGTCAGTCGGCAACAACGCTTTTTCCGCATCGAGCTTGGCGCGATAGCAGGTTTGGCTGATGCCGAAGACCTGGCATGTCAATCCAATGGTGGCTGAACGCTGGGCTACCACTCACTGCGCCATCTCTCGCCGTTGAGATGGCTCTGCCATTTTTTTTGTGAGGGTCTCGGCGACGATCTCGGCCTTGAGCCGTTCTTCGGCATACATCTTCTTCAGGCGCCGGTTTTTGTCTTCCAGTTCTTTCATGCGGGCCATCAGCGATGCATCCATACCGCCGAACTTTGAACACCATTTGTAAAACGTGACATTGCTGATGCCGTGTCCACGGCACAGTTCAGGGACGAGCGAGTCACCCTCGGCTTACTTGAGGATGGCGATGATTTGGCTGTCGGTAAAGCAGGAAGTCTTCATGCAGAACTTTCAAAAATCTCAGTTTAGAAAATTCTACTTTTAAAAGCGACCATTTGGTGGTGAGGCGGATTACTGTAACGAGGCAGTTCACGAAGATGTGGGCGCGACCACCATCTGTCATGCCTATCTATGCTCAGCTGTTGACAGGCATAGGGTTTATGTAACAGGCTGGCGTGAAAGTTATATCTATATTTTATTTTTTTCATACTGATAGTTTTTTTAAAAATGTATCCTCTCGTCATAGTCCAAAATAACTAAACAGCGGCATTTCGTGTTTATGGACGTGATCTTGAATAAGCATTTTCTGACCGAAGTTTTTGATCAAAAACTCAAATCAGGACAGAGACATGTTTTGACAAGGCGCCTTTTGTTTTATCTTTATGACCGGAGCACATATGAAAACGTCCCTGAAATTCACTCGCCTTACCCTAGCCTCTGCAAGCATGTTCGCTCTACTTGGAGTTTCCGAAGCCGCCAACGCCGCGACACAAACCTTCAGCATTCCCGTGCAGTTCTCGCTCACACTGACGGCGCCAAGTTGTACGCTGACCGTCGGCACGACTACGGTCAATTCCACCGCCGTAGGCGTACCCGTCGTCACGACCATGTCAGCAGCGTCAACCAATTCAACCCCGGCGGCATATCTCGCTACGGCGTTTACAGGTACTGTCTCTAATGCGGGCTCCTGGCCCAACCCTACCGGCGTCACTCAGGGAGCGCTACCCACCGCTTCCATGCCAACCGCTTCCGCCAATTGCACGAGCGGCACACCCTATAGCATCTCTGCAACCAACGATCCAGCGGGCGCTACGGCACCAGCCAACACGTTCGGCAATATCACCGGTTCTATTGCATACGGCGTAGGGGCCACTAATCTCACGTCGCTGGGCATATACCTCGGTATCACCTCCGCAGGCGGTGTCGCAGGAAATTTCGGGACTCAGAGCGCATCCGGTAACTCTGTCGCAGTTACGGCCAATGGCTCCGCACAACCAATCGTGCTCCAGGCCGTGGCGCTGGCGAATACCAGTGGTGCTGGCGTCGCCACATTTGGCGGTGGTGCCGCCGGCACCTATATCTATAAATTCCTCGTCAACCTGGTTTTCTAAGCGTTAGCGAGAGTCCTGCGCGCGACCGGCCGTCAACCAGGTCTAGCCGCGCGCAGAAACAGCCCCCCCCCCAGCGGAGCCTTAATTTCCGTGTCAAATTTTACGTTTATCCCGACCACCACCATCCACAAGGCACTGATGTGCTATCCACAAAAACCCTGCCCCCCCCGATCCTTCGCCGCTTGTCCGTCTAGAGATAAGGAAATTTCTCTGGTGGTGCGGGCGGCGAGCAGCCTGCG
>NZ_JBWKQR010000043.1:0-2475 GCF_059418905.1 Collimonas sp. GW821-FHT07E08
TCAGTTCGACAGTCTTCTTCCCAATATTTTTGGAATTTCGACCCTGAACCAGATTGTCCAAAATGTTCCTGCAATGCTTGCGGGCTGCCAGCTTACTCAGAATCAGGTTGAGCTCATTGCCACTAATGGACAAGATCAAGACCTAGCAATTTCTTTAATACAACATATTTCACAATACCAACCTGATTTATTCCCGGCGAATTTTACGCTTACTCAGGCTCTGATGATCGCTCTTAGTGGCAACAATGGTGCGGAAGGTCGCGCTGTGATTAACAGTATCATACAAAACCGTCAGGCAACGGTTGCCAACGATGCATTCACGACTGGGATTCTAAGCAACTTGAGTGCGGGTACTCATGCAGAGGGTGTTGTTGCCGCCCTGCTTGCTCAGGACCATCGGGATTGGATTAATCTGAGCTTGGCAACAATTGCAGATGCTAATTTACAGGCTAATTACCAACCGGCTGGCGGGCAATCAGCACTGAATATTGCGGCGCTAGCTGGCCCCGCTGGGTTTCAGCATTTGTATCAAACTATCTCGGCTACGCAAGGCGGGCACTATTCCCTTTCGGCTGCTGCTTTTGAAGCTTATGCTGTCACAACTCAAGGGGGGGCGTATCTAAACTGGTTGATAGACAACAATGTACAAACCACAGTTCAGGTATGGAATCAGAACCTTAACAATGCAAATGGGGGGGCGGAACCAGTTCAAATGTCTATAATGGAAAGCGTGCTTGGTGCAAGAGTCGCACATAATGGTGGTCCTAATCAGGGCGGATTAAGCGGTTCCGGATTAAGCGCTACTTTTCTAACTCCGACGGGCAATACTTTTTGGAATAATCTGGCACTCAATCACCCTGACGTTATAAATTTGATGCGTCAGAATTGGGCTGCTGTTTTTTCAAATTGGTCAGCAAGCGCAGTACAGGCGTTGGGTTCGAATGCGGTTAACCAAGGTCAAGGTGGGTTTTTAGGGGCAATTTTAGCACCAGGAAATTTAGCTCAAGCGGGGGCGAATTTCGCTCAATCGGTTCGCGCTGCTATTTTGCTAGACCCAGAAATATTTAACACATTTGCTACCTCTGGTGCTAATTTTCTCAATCAGATGGCCATTTTATCGGTTGATTTAACCAACGGTAACCCCGTTCCTTACGCTACCTTAACTGCGGCCGGACTTGCTAACTTACTTCAATATGGGATGAATGTACTGGAGGAGGCCGATGCGGCTCAATTTAATGCTATTCCCCCAGCCTCTTTCGCCGCTCTCTCCGTCGCCCAAGCTAATCTCCTGCCAGCCAATGTTTGGCCAAACATCACCGCCCTTCCGCTCGCAGCTATGTTCGCAAGTTTAGGTGCTGCTTACTTTGGTAACGCTGGTGCAGTAAGCCATATTAGTGTGGTTAACATAAATGCTATTGCCCCCACTGTTTTGGCCCAATCCGTTGTTGCAGTCCCAGCAATACAGGCAGCTATTCTTGGCAATTGGGCACAGCTATTACCTGCCCAGCAAAATGCCATCGTTGCTCAAAACATTCCCGGCTTTATCCCGCCCCAGGGCAATGGCGGCTTTGCCGGTCCCCACGCTCTTATTGATAAGCAAATTGTCAGTGGTGCTAGCCTTTTAGCAGGGCAGGCAAATGCTGCTGGTAATACCTCATTAGCAGGATCCGCTCAAAGTGCCCTCGCTGAAGTACAAGAAGTGTTTATCGCCAACTATCAAGGGGAAGTGGCTACTGGTGCTACTTGGGCTAAAGGATCTGTTGTTACTGTCAGTGCTGCAGGATTTACTGCTGCTCAAAAGGTGGAACTCTCTAGCGCCTTAAGTCAGTACACTGCCCTTACTAACCTTACCTTCCAGATGGTGGCTGAGGATGGTCAAATTGATCTTGGATTTGCAAATCTGGATACTGCCAATACAGGTTCGGTAGGCTTGACTACCATTTCTGCTGCTAACGGTCAAATGCAGTCAGCTCAAATCTTGCTGGAAGATCCAGCAGCAGGAACGCAGGATAGTTTGCCCCAAATACTTCTCCATGAAGTGGGTCATGCTTTGGGCTTGGCGGACAACGACATGAATGATTCAGTTTACAAATACTACCTAGATAGCAATAACCAAACTTTAAGCGTGGCAGATATGAATGCCTGGCAGACTCTTTATGGTACATCCACCAGTGAATCTGGCGGCAACAGTAGCAATAACGCCGCTACCGGGGCATCCTTAATCACGGTAGCTGGGCTCAGTCAGCTCATCCAGGCAATGGCCGCTACACAAATCCCAGCAGTAGCAGTCACCACATCAACAGGCACGTTTATGAGTACACCAGGATCAAGCAACCCATCAATCCTGGTATCGGCAACGGTGCACTAATGTAGGGAGAGGCAATGGAATGGCCCCCCTTTCGAAAAGGGATCAAAGTACCCTAGTGGAAATTTGCAAGTCCATTGCAATAAGAAAGGGGCGTCCAAAATCAAGAC
>NZ_JBWKQR010000044.1:0-2432 GCF_059418905.1 Collimonas sp. GW821-FHT07E08
AGAAAAGGTATGATATGACCAACATTTGCCCAAACCAAAACATCAAACAACACTCGCTAGCTAGGCGTGTATCCCCCACACGGGCGATAATAACCATCGCAATCGGTATTGGCGCGTTATGCATCACAGCCACCAGCGTCGCTGGCGGCACACCACCATTGATGGGGCAGTACAACTCAGCCGGAGTACTCACCCAGTCGATAGGAGGAAGTGATACCACAAAGGTAGATTGGGTCTCCTCCCAGGCGGCGCATACACCAGGTACGGGGACGTACACGTTTAAGCTCTACTACAACACCAAAACGAACGGCAGTCCCAACTTTGTACAATGCATCGGAGGGTTATCAGGAGGTGGACCAGGAACTATAACAACAACAATGGGACAGCCAATCGCATATACTCCATCTTCCCCCTCCCTGATTACTGTCGCAGCAGTACCATTGTCCGCCGTCACAGTCACTATCACAACATACAACCTCACAGCGGGACTCAGCGAAGTACCAACGGACAGAGCTTTCACGTTGACATGCTTTGCCGCTTATAGCTGAGATGGCATTGTGAGTGGTCAAGTCATCCCGGACACCGCGTTAAGTTTTTCTTCGGCCACCAGTTCGTCATTGAACTGGTGCGGCCGTATCCAGTATATCGTTGCATCGGATAGTGACGGATGTCCTCATGTGCTGGCTGTGCAGTCATGTCGCCCATGTCCGGAGCCCATTCAGATTTTAGGCTCCTGAACAATCGCTCCATCGGCGAGTTGTACCAGTAATTCCCGCGACGACTCATGCTCTGTTCGATTCTGTAGCCCACAAGCGCTGACGAAGCTTATGACTGGCGTACTGGGCGGATTCAACCGGTCGTTGCAACACTCGATTGTTGGACAGATTGTATATATTTATTCAGAGCTTCGGCAGGTGTTATCCAACCAAGCGTTTTTCGTGGCCTAGCGTTCAACGTATTAGCCACGGCCTGGATTTCTTGAGCACTCCACCGAGATAGATCTGTGCCCTTCGGGAAATATTGTCGCAGAAGCCCATTCGTATTCTCATTCGTCCCACGCTGCTAGGGACTGTGCGGGTCGGCGAAGAAGACCTTCACACCAGATTCGACGGTGAAGCGAACATGATCTGACAGCTCTTTACCACGATCCCAAGTTCATGATCGCCACAGCTCCGCAGGTATGCCTATTACGCTCTTCTTAAGCGCATTGGCCATGGTGACAGCTCCGTAGCCTGCTAGCGCTGGGCCATTTTTCGTTCGGGGAATCAGACCATAGCCTTGTTCCCGAGGCAGATGCACGAGCATGGTGAACTGAGTTGATCTTTCCATCAGTGTCCCGATCGCGGGCCGGTTAAGGCCGATGATCAAGTCTCCCTCCCAATGGCCCGGCACAGCACGATCTTGCGCCTCTGCAGGACGGGTGGGAATCATCACCTCTTCGCTAATGTGCGCCCAAGCCTTGGCTTGCGCTCTGGCCCGCGGCACGCGTAACGCTCTGCCGGTGCGCAGGCAGTTTACTAGCTCGCGCTTGAGAGTACCGCGTCCTTGAATGTAGAGAGCTTGGTAAATGGTTTCGTGAGAAATGCGCATGGATTCATCATCCGAGAAATCGATCTTCAGCTGGTGGGCTATTTGTTCAGGTGACCAGCCATTGACCCATTTGCGGTCGCCGCGATGTGGTTTATTGCGCCCCTTGAACGGTGCCTGATGAGGACCGCCAATCTCATGGCCTTCGATGTCATGAACCTTGCTTTCCAAACGCTCTTGCACATAATGACGCAGTTGCGGGTTAGTCGTTAGCTTTGCTGGCTTTGGCGTTTTGACCACACGTTCAGCCTTCCACTGCGTGACCGACGCCCGATATTCGAGGCGCCCACAACGTGTGGCAGCATTGCGCTTAAGCTCCCGCGAGACCGTTGATGGACTGCGTTCAATACGACGAGCTATCTCGCGTACTCCGATCCCTTGTATCGAGAGTAATCCAATTTCTTCTCGTTCCGCGAACAACAAGTATTTCCCCGACGTCGGGTTCGACATAAAAAGTGGCATACCGCCACGATAGCGGAACCAGCGTGAACCTACTGTCGATGATACGCCAACTGCTTCTGCCGCTTTCTCGCTTGTGATCCCGGTGGCGATCTGTTTCCAAAACTGACGCTCCATCTCACTCCGGAGCGACGGCCCCCCCGGCGAGCACATCGCTTTTCACCCCGTTACCTTTTGCACCCATTCCACACTCCGACCCATGAAACACCTCTTCGATTAAAGGTGTTGCGACGACCGGTTGAATCAGCCCTGACCACCTTGATCCGAGTGAAACATCAGACCTTGAGGGCGACCACGCTACTCGTAGGCCATGTCCAATTCCTGTATGACCAGATCGGCATCTGGTCGCATCGAGAATGCCCAGCCAACGACTCGACGTGTGTACA
>NZ_JBWKQR010000045.1:0-2409 GCF_059418905.1 Collimonas sp. GW821-FHT07E08
CTCTGTTCCTACTAAACACCATCACTGAAGCGCAGGTGGCTCAATTGACTGAGGCGGCAGTACAAGGGATTACGGCCGATAACCTGATCGCCCTGACGAGTACGGCTGGGGGACTACGCTTCCTGGAATTCCTGACAAATTCGAATTCTACCTTTTCTCAAGATCAAATTGATAACCTAATGGCCGATTGGGTTTTGGGGGTGTCCGTTTTCCGTACTCTTGTTCAAGACTTCCCGGGGCTGCTAATGGATCCTGTTTTATCCATTAATTTTTCCCAGATTGAAGAGCTTTTTACTACCCCTAATGGCATTGCTGCATTGGGTTTTATCGCAGCAGACGTAACCCTTCGTGGAATGTTGCCAGGGAATTTTTCTCTCAGCGAAGGTCAATTTGATATTGCTGTTATACATTTGAGTAATGTTGCAATTTCTACTGGACTAAGGAATATCGTCCGAAACGCTCCGCATGCCATGGGTAATATCGTCCTGAATCAGGATCAGCTAAATAGCATCCTGACGATTATTGACGATGCGACTCTGTCAGAGGAGGCGAGAAGTAATGCGTTTGCTGCTTTAAGCAGCCTAGCCGAAATTGCTCCACATGCCATGAGTAATATCGTCCTGAATCAGGGCCAGCTAAATAGCATCCTGACGATTATTGGTAATGTTGCGCTGACAGAGGTAATGAGATTTAATGCGCTTGTTGCTTTAAATAATATAGTTGTACATGTGCCAACAATGCTCAGTAATGCTGTAAACGTACCGGTATTACTCACTGGAGATACTTTGTCCCAAACTCAGCTGGATAGTATCTTGACGATTATTGGCGATACTGCGTTGCACGAGGGAACCGGAAATTATGCGCTTGCTGTTTTAATCAACATAGCCAGTAACGTACCAGCAATGCTCGCTGGAGATGCTTTGACCCAAATTCAGCTGGATGGCATCCTGACGATTATTGGCGATGCTAATCTGTCAGAGGAAGTGAGAAGTAATGCATTTACTGCTTTAAGAAGCCTAGCCGAAAATGCCCCACATGCCATGGGTAATATCGTTCTGAATCAGGATCAGCTAAATAGCATCCTGACGATTATTGGTAATGTTGCGCTGTCAGAGGCAATGAGATTTAATGCGCTCGTTGCTTTAAATGATATACTTGCGCATGTATCAACATTGCTCAGTAATGCTGTAAACGTACCGGTGTTACTCACTGGAGATACTTTGTCCCAAACTCAGCTGGATAGTATCTTGACGATTATTGGCGATACTGCGTTGCACGAGAGAACTAGAAATTATGCGCTCGCTGTTTTAATCAACATAGCCAGTAACGTACCAGCAATGCTCGCTGGAGATGCTTTGACCCAAATTCAGCTGGATAGTATTCTGACGATTATTGGCGATGCTACTCTGTCAGAGGAAGTGAGAAGTAATGCATTTGCTGCTTTAAGCAACATAGCCGAAAATGCTCCGCATGCCATGGGTAATATCGTCCTGAATCAGGATCAGCTAAATAGCATCCTGACGATTATTGGCGATGCTACTCTGTCAGAGGAAGTGAGAAGTAATGCGTTTGCCGCTTTAAGCGGTCTAGCCGAGCATGCCATGGGTAATATCGTCCTGAATCAGGATCAGCTAAATAGCATCCTGACGATTATTGGCGATGCGACTTTGTCAGAGGAGGCGAGAAGTAATGCGTTTGCTGCTTTAAGCAGCCTAGCCGAAAATGCTCCACACGCCATGAGTAATATCGTCCTGAATCAGGGGCAGCTAAATAGCATCCTGACGATTATTGGTAATGTTGCGCTGATAGAGGTAATGAGATTTAACGCGCTTGTTGCTTTAAATAATATGGTTTCGCATGTGTCAACAATGTTCAGTAATGCTGTAAACGTACCGGTATTACTCACTGGAGATACTTTGTCCCAAACTCAGCTGGATAGTATCTTGACGATTATTGGCGATACTACGTTGCACCAGGGAACTGGAAATTATGCGCTTGCTGTTTTAATCAACATAGCCAGTAACGTACCAGCAATGCTCGCTGGAGATGCTTTGACCCAAATTCAGCTGGATAGCATCCTGACGATTATTGGCGATACTACGCTGCACGAGGAAACTAGAATTAATGCGCTTGCTGTTTTAATCAGCATAACCAATGCTGTACCAGCAATGCTTGCTGGAAGTGCTTTGACCCAAATTCAGCTGGATAGCATCCTGACGATTGTTGGGAATATTACGTTGCACGAGCGAACTAGAAGTTATGCACTTGCTGTTTTAATCAACGTAGCCAGACAAGTACCAGCAATGTTCGCTGGAGATGTTTTGACCCAAATTCAGTTCGACAGTCTTCTTCCCAATATTTTTGGAATTTCGACCCTGAACCAGATTGTCCAAAATGTTCCTGCAATGC
>NZ_JBWKQR010000046.1:0-1522 GCF_059418905.1 Collimonas sp. GW821-FHT07E08
CACCCATTAGCCGTCCGCTGTCAAGAGCACAAACTTACCACTCGCAATATTTCGCGATATCTCAATTTCATCAAGCCATCGCCGTCACGTTCTGTTGGCTGACTTCGTGCCCTTTGCTTCAGTGTATGGTTGTGTGAATCGCACCAGTCACCCATATGGATCAAGCGGAAGCATTACTACTATCTTCGCCCTGGCAGTTCAGCTGCCCCAGAAGCATCTCGGTACCGGCCTGTGTCCAATTGTGGGGCAGTTCTATGGCTTCTGCATCGCAGTTCCAGACCCTTGTGGCTCACATGTCGGACGATTCATTTCCTTCGGAACAAACAACAATGGCAAACGGCACGGTGTCCAATCAGTTTTTGATGGCTCGAAGTCCAACCCACGTTCTGGCTTGCCGGCCGTTGCCAACCTTACGCAAAGCAGCGCTCAATCGAGAACTGCTCTCCGGTTTTTAATATGTGGAAGCAGGCGCGCGCTAGCTTGTGCGCTACTGCCTTGATGGCGACGATACTGTTGCGCTTGGCTTTCTTGCGTTGATAGAATTTTCGCGCCGGCTCGCAGTAACGAATGGCAAAGTTGGCGGCCTCGACATACGCCCATGCCAGATAGCGATTGCCGTTCTTCGTGTTGCCTTCGCCTTTCTTTTTTCCATTCGAGACATGAACGCTGCCGACACAGCGACAATACGATGCATAGTTGCCGACATCGGCGAAACGCTCGATACTTCCGGTTTCAAGAAGAATGACTGTGGCGAGAATCGGCCCGATACCTGAGACGGTTTTGAGTAGTCGATATCCCGGATTGCTGCGGCAGTGTTTCGACAATGCATTTTCGATAGTATCGATTTGCGTTTGTAGTGCCCGCATCACCGCCAGATTTGCTTTGAGCCCCATTGACTCCGCCGCACCGAACGGCATAGCGTCTATATGTGCATCGGTTAACTGTTTCACGTCGTTAGTGGAGAGACGCCCTCCGGTTTGCTGCGCCAGACAGGTTTCGATCGAAACGATCTGCATCGTACGCTGCTGGACCAGTTGCATACGCTTGCGCGCCAGATCGCGAACCGCACGTGTAGCCCGCGGCATGATATGACCTTCAGGCAGCAATCCCAGCCGGAGAATATGCGCAAGATGGCGGGCATCTGATTCATCGCCACGATGCTTGAGACCATCGTATTGCTTGATCGCAGTAGTGTTGGCCAGGTGCAGTGGATAGCCCGCTTCAATTAATCCATCGACAAGCCAATACCAGTTATAGGTCGACTCCACGACCACGCCGAACAAATTCGTTCGATACGGATCCAGTGCTGCGCAGATCTGATCCAAATTGTTGGGCAGGCGCCTGGAATACAGGACCTTGTCGTCGTCATCGCTGATGACGACGAAACAGTTGTTCGAATGAAGGTCTATGCCGCAAAATAACATCGCCGTTCTCCTGGGTAAAGTGAGGTTCGCACCATGACTTTATCGCTCGGCGCTTGCCGAGGGAGGACGGCTAGATGATTATCAGTTTCGTGTGCAAA
>NZ_JBWKQR010000047.1:0-1495 GCF_059418905.1 Collimonas sp. GW821-FHT07E08
TACGGCCTGGACGCGCTGTGGAAAGGCGGCGACTTCGTCGCCCGCGGCACCCTGATCATCCTGGTGCTGATGTCGATGGGTAGCTGGTACATCATCATCACCAAGCTGATCGAGCAGGTGAAACTGATGGGCCAGGCAAAAAATGCACAAAAGACATTCTGGAAAGCCGCCAGCGTCGAGGCAGGCGTGGCCGGCCTCAAGCCAAACAGCGCTTACCGCTTCATCGCCCAGAACGGCGTGAACTCGACCCAGCACCATGACGGCGCGCTGCTGGAACAGATCGACCTGAACACCTGGGTGACGATGTCGATCCAGCGTTCGGTAGAAAAAGTCCAAAGCCGCCTGCAAGACGGCCTGGCATTCCTGGCAACGGTCGGTTCGACCGCGCCGTTCGTCGGCCTGTTCGGTACCGTCTGGGGTATTTACCACGCGCTGACAGCGATCGGTATCGCCGGCCAGGCGTCGATCGACAAGGTTGCCGGTCCGGTCGGTGAAGCGCTGATCATGACCGCGATCGGTCTGGCAGTGGCTGTGCCTGCGGTGCTGGGCTACAACTGGCTGGTTCGCCGCAACAAGAGCGCGATGGAAGAGATCCGCTCGTTCAGCGCCGACCTGCACTCGGTGCTGCTGAGCGGCGTGATGTCCTCGAGCTCGGCGGTCCAGGTTGCCCACATCAATAAAAAGGTTGGCTAATCATGGCGATGTCACTCGGCTCTCCCGACGGGGATGAAGACGAAGTGATCGGCACGATCAACACGACGCCGCTGGTGGACGTCATGCTGGTCTTGCTGATCATCTTCCTGATCACGATTCCGGTGGTGACGCATACGATACCTGTGAAGCTGCCGCATGAAATCGACGAACCTTATAAAACCAAGCCGGAGAACATCAACCTGGCGGTCAATAAGCAAGGCGATATGTTCTGGAACGAGCAGCTGGTGCCGAACACCACGACCTTGCTGGCCAAGCTGAAGGAAGTGGCGGTCATCGTGCCGCAACCGGAACTGCATATCCGCGGCGATCAGCAAACCAAGTACGAATATATCGGCAAGGTGATCCTGACGGCGCAACGGGCGGGCATTGCGAAGATCGGTTTTATTACCGAACCGCCTGCGCGAAATTAATCTATTGCGGGACAGAGTTTAAGAGGCGCCGGAGGGCGACGAATTACTCTGTCCTCAACTGACTAGGCGGGTAGTCCCAAATATTAGGAGTATCAGATGGGTATGAATGTAGGTTCTTCGGGCGGCAACGCCAACGATCCGGAACCGATGATGGAAATGAACATGACGCCGCTGATCGACGTCATGCTGGTGCTGATCATCATGTTGATCATCACGATTCCGATCCAGAATCACGCGATCAAGCTGAACATGCCGACCGGCAATCCGCCGCCTCCGCTGGCGCTGCCGGTGGTGGACACGGTGGATATCGATCCGACAGGAACCGTGATGTGGAACGGCACGCCGATGGCGAACCGTGCGGAACTGGAAGA
>NZ_JBWKQR010000048.1:0-1362 GCF_059418905.1 Collimonas sp. GW821-FHT07E08
GGCCGTAATCCCTTGTACTGCCGCCTCAGTCAATTGAGCCACCTGCGCTTCAGTGATGGTGTTTAGTAGGAACAGAGGTGCATTGGAAATTATCCAATTAAGAATCTCGGCATCAACGTTGGACCAGTTGATCTCCTGCTCCTGCCCCTGATTGTTGGACGACGGGATCTTCGCTCCGCCCAGCAACCTATTTTGCTGCAGTAGCTGATCAACACCGGGTAATGCCTGATATTGGGCACTCTGTTCTTCTGTCCAGTTATTCTGTCCGCCTGTCAGGATCCACTGGGCAAGATCGCTGTTCTTGAGCAGCCCCCCCGCCACCTGCGTGGCACTAAAAATACTCCAGTCCGGTATCTGATTCAGGGTAGCCTGGGTCAGGCCGCCACCGGCAATGGCATTGTTCGAGAGTGCTTGGAATTGTGCTGTTGTCCAGCCCCCTGCTGACCCGGCATTATTAATAATCTTTGATAAGACGAGGTTATTGAGCAGCATTTTGAGCTGTGGGGCTGTGAGCTGTCCTATTTCCTCAGGGGTCATACTCAGCAGTGCGTCAACGCTCAGCGCATAACCGAGCCCCCTCGCATCAATTTGACCGATAGAGGTATTGCCGGTAATCAAAGCCTGGAATTGAGCTACCGTCAAGCGACCTGGCGTTCCAGCATGAAGTACAGTAAACGCCATGTCAGCAGAGCTAGTGACTAAACCATTGACTGCGTTAGGTGACAATTGCGCCAACTGTGCATTGGTCATGCTGGTGATAAACGCACTAGCGCTGCTACCCAATCCCAGAATGCCATTGACCAAGGATGCAGTCGGGATCGCTGTAAAAATACTGGAAGGAATACTAGCGACTTCACCCGCTTGCAAAAGGTTGCTAAAAATACTCGTTACCTGCGCCGCACTCAGGTTTTGCGACAGATCTTGCAATACCGTATGACCACTGGCATCGATTTGCAGGAGCTGCTCACCACTTAAACTGCGGATCACGGTGTCATTGAGTTCTACAATCTGAGTACCAGTCAAGCCTTGCAATACCGTTTTAACCGTAAAACCATAGTAAGCCATCTCTTGCCGATTGGTGAGTCCAAGCTGATTGATCGTCAAAGCGCCGATCACTGCTTGGCTCAATTGCCTAATATTTTTCCAAGGCATCGCTTCGAGTACGGTGATGGCTTGCCCATTGGGTGTTAAGACACTGGTCTGCAGGAGATCGGTGACGGTCAGTTGTCCGAGGGCAGTCGAAGAAATGGCCCCCAACTGACTATAGTAAAGCGAGGCCAAGACGGACCTGCCGGTAGCTAATACCGTAGATTCCAGCACTGAGGCAGTAAGTCCAGCAATGGTGCTCATCGGCAGATTCTG
>NZ_JBWKQR010000049.1:0-1239 GCF_059418905.1 Collimonas sp. GW821-FHT07E08
TTGAGCTGCGCCTGGATCTTGGCGTTGGTGTCGTCCAGGATCAGGTGGTTGCTGCGCCCGCCAGCCTGGTTGCCGCCATTCGGGGTCAATTCACGGCTGCGCAGGCCCATCAGCGATTGCTGGGTCGCCAGCTTCCACGGCGGCATGTTGCGCTGGTTGTAGACGCTGCCGGTGATGAGCGGCCGGTCCGGGTTGCCATCGAGCCATTGCACGATCACTTCGCTGCCGACGCGCGGAATCGCCGCAGCACCCAGTTCACTGCCCGCCCAACTGGATGCTACGCGCAGCCAGGCCGAGCTCTTCTCATCGTTGTTGCCGATCCGGTCCCAGTGGAACTGCACGCGGATGCGTCCGTATTCATCGGTATAGATGCTGTCCTGGCCGGAAGGGCCGACCACTGTGGCGGTCTGCGGCGCCTGGATCCTGGTGGCGCTGCTGTTGAAGCCGCGGCCTGGACGCCAGGGAATGGTTTTACGCATGCAGGTCAGCTGGTTGCTGTAGTCGGCCTTCTCGCTGGCTTGCTGCAGGTAGTTGTTGCTCGCCTTGTGGTGGACCGTGAGGATCAGGAACTCGCTTTTGCCGGCCTCTTCATGGCTGCCGAAGGGATTGAAGGCAAAATGGTTGGTTAAACGGAAATACCGGCCCGGCAATACCGAGCGGTTATTGCCTTTCGCCTCGAAGTGCTTGCCCGCTGCCTCGATCTCTTCCATGCGCAGCTGCGCCTGTTTGTCGCCATCCTGGTTGCCTTTGAAACCATAGGCGCCCGCATATTCATAAGACTCGATGTTGAGCACATCGCCCTGCTTGTTCAGGGTCGGCACGCCGACATTGGCGGGTACCGGGCTTTTAAAATTGAATCCTGCCAGGCTGACGCTGCCGGGCACGATCTGGCGCACCGGCGACCAGTCGCCGATGCCGTCTTCCTCGATCGCGCCGCCATGGCGCTGGAAGCGGATCTCGGGGCCGTTGTCGATGGCGGGCGCCTGGGTCGTATCGTCGCTCAGGACCAGCTTATGACCCTTGTCGCTATGCTCATACCAGTACGACCAGCCGGCCGCTTCCCAGCGCCGGTGCAGGTAATTGAAATCGCTCTCGTCGAACTGGCAGGCGTCGGTCATCGCGACATCTTCGCCGCGCACCCGCACATCCCAGTCAGGATGGCTGCCGTAGTCGCTGAAGATGCTTTCGGTCTGCTCGCGCAGGGTCTTGCCGTGGAAGATGTAGTTGTCCTTGCGCAGG
>NZ_JBWKQR010000050.1:0-1150 GCF_059418905.1 Collimonas sp. GW821-FHT07E08
GCTAGTTGCCATCAATGCTTTTTGCGTGGCCTCGCGCAGGGTATGACTGAAGTTCGCACCTTGCAACGGAAGAGCCGTTTGTTTGTGTTCAACAATGGCAATTTGATCGATTATTGGCAATAAAATGAGTCGTCACGAAGCATGGCGGACAGTACGTCACAGCGTCGACGGGCGAGCGCGATGAGAGCCTGATTATGTCTTTTCCCCTGATTAATTTTTCGCGCGTAATAGGTTAGAGAGATTGGGTCGCGTAACGCAGCGAAAGCAGGGAGAAAGAGTGTTCGTTTCAGGATCTTGTTTCCCCGCCTAGAGGAATGTTCGCCGTGGATAGACGAACCGGATCCGCAGGTGACTGGCGCCAGTCCGCCATAGGCGGCTAAGTGAGCTGCCAAAGCGAAGACTTTACAGGCGACTTCAGTGAGGAGTCTGGCCGCAGTCCTGACGCCGGCTCCGGGCATGCTGCTCAGGACCTGGTAAAAAGGGAGAGCTTGTACGAGCCGCTACTTCCTGTGAGGCCTCTTCACGTTGGCACCCCAGCCCGGGGAGTTGGCGCGCAAGACGAGGCAATACGATCATAGCGGCGTTGGTTCCCGGAACCACTATAGCTTGTTCCGAGAGAGCCTGAACGATTTCAGCAACTAGATTCTTGCCTAGTTGGGGAGCCAGTTTGGTAAGGCGGTTTGCCAATTGTTTCTCGGAGACTGAGGCGAGCTTGGTTGGTGATGAGTATCGCTCGAGCAGATCAACTACTGCGGGATGGTCAAGGCATGGTCCCAGCACCCGCTCTACAGGCATCAAGTTTATGCAACAGGCTGGCGTGAAAGTTATATATATATATTGTTTTTTCATACGAATAGTTTTTTTTAAAAATGTATCATTTAAAAAATTCAAACATAATTGAACAGGGTCTTTTGTGTTTGTGGACGTGATCTTGAATAAGCATTTTCTGGCCGAAGTTTTTGATCAAAAACTCAAATCAGGACAGAGACATGTTTTGACAAGGCACCTTTTGTTTTATCTTTATGACCGGAGCACATATGAAAGCGTCCCTGAAATTCACCCGCCTTACCCTCGCCTCTGCAAGCATGTTCGCTCTACTTGGAGTTTCCGAAGCCGCCAACGCCGCGACACAAACCTTCAGCATTCCCGT
>NZ_JBWKQR010000051.1:0-1148 GCF_059418905.1 Collimonas sp. GW821-FHT07E08
GACAGCGAGGCGATGCCGGTAGATGTCGAGGTCGATAGCGAAGCAATTCCCGTAGATGCGGAAGTCGACAGCGACGAAACATTGCTGTTCGTTGCACTCAAGCCAGTCGACGTCGATGTGGAGAGCGACGAGACACTGCTATTGGTCGTGCTCAAGCCAGTCGAGGTTGAAGTCGACAACGAGGCGATACCAGTGGAAGTTGAAGTCGATAGCGAAGCAATTCCCGTAGATGTGGAAGTCGACAGCGACGAGACATTACTGTTTGTAGTGCTCAGGCCAGTCGAAGCTGAAGTCGACAGCGAGGCGATGCCGGTGGATGTCGATGTCGACAGCGAAGATACGTTGCTGTTAGTCGTGCTTAGACCGGTCGAAGTTGAAGTCGACAGAGAAGCAACATTGCTATTAGCGGTGCTCAGGCCCGTAGACGTCGAGGTGGACAGGGAGTCCACATTGCTGCCGACTGTACTCAAGCCGGTTGAGGTCGAGGTCGACAGCGAAGACACGTTGCTGTTGGTCGTGCTCAGGCCAGTCGAGGTTGAAGTCGACAGAGAAGCAATACCGGCAGATGTCGAAGTCGACAGCGAAGAAACATTGCTGTTAGTGCTGCTCAAACCAGTTGAAGACGATGTTGACAGTGATGAGACGCTGCTGTTGGTAGTACTCAGGCCAGTCGAAGCTGAAGTCGACAACGAGGCGATGCCGGTAGATGTCGAGGTCGACAGCGAAGACACGTTGCTGTTAGTCGTGCTTAGACCGGTCGAAGTTGAAGTCGACAATGAAGCGATGCCAGTAGATGTCGACGTTGACAACGACGAGACATTACTGTTGGTGGTGCTAAGGCCAGTCGAAGCTGAAGTCGACAGCGATGAGACATTGCTGTTAGTGGTGCTCAAACCAGTCGAAGTCGATGTGGAGAGCGACGTCATATTGCTATTGGTAGTGCTCAAGCTCGTAGACGCCGACGTGGACAACGACGAAACATTGCTGTTCGTTGTACTCAAGCCAGTTGACGTCGATGTGGAGAGCGACGAGACATTGCTATTAGTGGTGCTCAGGCCCGTAGACGTCGAGGTCGACAGCGAAGACACGTTGCTGTTGGTCGTGCTCAAACCAGTCGAGGTAGAAGTCGACAGCGAGGCGATGCCGGT
>NZ_JBWKQR010000052.1:0-1092 GCF_059418905.1 Collimonas sp. GW821-FHT07E08
GAGGCGATCACCAAGTCCGGCGTCGGCCCGGTCAAGTTCGACTTGAAGGCCAAGGACGCCTCGGCCCTGATCAACGGCTGCACCGCGTCGCTGGCGGTGGCCGTGCTGGTGGCCCACGACGCCCGCAACCTGCTGAGCGACGCCTGCCTGTCGCTGGGCCTGACCCTGGAAGCGATGCGCGCCGAGATGGCGGCGTTCGACCACCGCATCCAGCAAGCCCGTCCGCACGCCGGCCAGATCAAGACCGCCGCCATCATCCGCAAGCTGCTGTCGGGGTCGACCCGCACCACGCATGAAGCGCGCGCCGTGCAGTTCCCGGAAGAGCTGCGCCGCACCGACATTCCTTACACCGCCCGCATCCAGGACGTCTATTCGCTGCGCTGCTCGCCGCAGGTCTACGGCCCGGTGTTCGATGCGCTGGATTACATCGACAACATCGTCGACAAGGAAATCAACTCGGCCACCGACAATCCGCTGATTTTCGACAAGGAAGGCGGCGGCTTCGAGATCATCTCGGGCGGCAATTTCCACGGCCAGTACCTGGCGCAGGCGATGGACCTGCTGGCGATGGCGATCACCGACCTCGGCAGCATCTGCGAACGGCGCGTGGCGCGCCTGATCGACCCGACCCTGTCGTGGGGCTTGCCGCGCAACCTGATGAGCGGCGTGCGCGGGGTCAATACCGGTTACCCGGTGGTGCAATGTTCGCTCAGTTCGCTGGTGATGGAAAACCGCACCCTGTGCATGCCGGGCAGCGTCGACAGCATCCCGGCCAAGGGCAACAGCGAAGACCACGTCTCGAACTCGACCTGGTGCGCGCGCAAGGCGGCCACCGTGGTGGCCAATACGCAATACATCATCGGCGTCGAGATGCTGCTGGCGGCGCAGGCCTTGACCATGACGGAAGACTTGCTGCCGGGCTTCGTGCTGGGCCAAGGCACGCAGGCGGCGTACCAGGAAATCCGCCGCCAGATCCCGGCTTGCCTGGAAGGCGACCGCTGGTTCCACAACGATATCGCGGTGGCGCAGTCGTTTGTGGTGAGCGGGTCGGTGCGTAATGCGGTGGTTGAGAAGATTGGTGCATTTGCCTGA
>NZ_JBWKQR010000053.1:0-942 GCF_059418905.1 Collimonas sp. GW821-FHT07E08
GCATTGCAGGAACATTTTGGACAATCTGGTTCAGGGTCGAAATTCCAAAAATATTGGGAAGAAGACTGTCGAACTGAGGCTGTGTGAGAGTAAATCCGACTGGAAACGCTACATGAGCCACTACCATCGGACCTAATAGCCAAGAAGCATAAATGTGCTCAAATAGTGGATTAATTTGAGTCAGATTCAGGGTAAGACCATTCAGAGCGGTCGGAAGGAATTGGGCAATGTAATACAGCCCAATAGCACTGCTCTGATTAAGGCCAATGAGAGCGGCATTGAACTGGTCTTGACTGATGACAAAATTATTAGCCAACATTGGTCTAAGTTGATTGTTCGCTATGATACGACTCAACGTAGCAATGCCATTGGATGAGTCTAACAGTTGATTAAAAAGTTGATTAATCTGGGCATTCACGATGGTAAGATTGCCAATATTAGTGCTCAGTATTGCAGGGAACCGAGTAACAAGAATCCCCAATAGGGTAATCCCATCATCACTGTCAATTAAGGTATCCAGCAGAATCTGACTCATGGTGACAGCAGCCATGGCACCCGGAACGTATTCCGCTATATGACCGAATAGAGGTAAAGCGTTATTTACATTCACATTCCCAGCAGCCATAAGAAATTGTTCATTGTTGAAAACGAAACCATCGGGAAACATCGCTTCATAAAGGGGGGCGCCTGGTCCGTTTGCTATGATAGAGTCCAACGCAGCAATGCCATTGGCGGTGGTAACAAGGCTATCAATCTGAGTTGAATCAAGGCGTAAATCAATATGCAATAGCAGGTCAGTGTAGTTTTCAATAAGACTACGGAAAGCGGCCGCCCCATTAGCCCCCTCGGCGGTAATTAGCTCATAAATTTGATCTTGAGAAAAGGTAGAATTCGAATTTGTCAGGAATTCCAGGAAGCGTAGTCCCCCAGCCGTACTCGTCA
>NZ_JBWKQR010000054.1:0-930 GCF_059418905.1 Collimonas sp. GW821-FHT07E08
AGAAGTCGTCCTTGCCTGTTCACAAAACAGCTTTCCAGTGCAGACGGTGGCAAATGCTTTGCCGGCACTACGGAAATTTCTTAACACTTTGCCGCCAGGTACACACATTGCGATGGAGGCCACTAGTCTCTATCACCAGGATCTGGCAGATTTAGCAGTGAAGATGGGTTTCTCTGTCTTTGTTCTCAATCCGAAAGACACCTGGCACTATGCCAAAGGCATCGGCATGCGCGCCAAGACTGACCGGGTGGATGCGCAGATGATTGCTCGGTATGTAGCGCACGAAGTGGCGCATCTGCGCGCCTATGAACCAGCCACGCCAGAACAGAGGGCCATGGATCAATTGCTCAAGCGACGGGCCAAAATCGTCTCCTTGAAGACCGCTCTTCGCCTGAGCTGCGATGGCGTGCCCTCACTGAACGCCAAGGCCACAAAGTTGATCGCCGGCTTCACCGAATTACTCAAGCATATCGACTGCGAAATTGCTGCGTTGAATAATGCAATTCCACAGCGCGCCGAACAAATTGAGCGCTTGAAATCTATCGCCGGTGTCGGGCCCTTAACCAGCGCCTGGCTGGCCAATTTATTGGATCGGGTCAAATTCAAAAACAGCGATGCCGCTGTAGCATTTGTCGGCATGGATCCACGTCCTTGCGACTCCGGCCAAAAGCGGGGACGGCGGCGTCTGTCCAAGCGCGGTCCGTCGGAAGGTCGACGGCTCTTGTTCAATGCGGCAATGGCAGCAGCAAAATCATCGATTTGGGCACCTACCTATGCCCACTATCGCCAGCTCGGGTGGGCTTCCACTGCGGCCATCATGATCATTGCGCGCAAAATCCTGCGCATCGCTTACATCTTGACGAAGAACGGATCAAGCTTCGACCCGCACTTCGTTTCCATAAAAGCTTGACCAAAACCATAGAATCTATT
>NZ_JBWKQR010000055.1:0-878 GCF_059418905.1 Collimonas sp. GW821-FHT07E08
GTGTTCAGGAACGATATCGGCGGCGACGCCGGCCTCAACAAGAGCGGCAGCGGCCAGCTGACCCTGGCCGGCAACAATACCTACCAGGGCGCCAGCAACATCCTCGGCGGCAGCCTGAACATCACCGGTTCGGTCGCTTCCAGCGTCAATGTCAGCGCGGCAGGCCGGCTGGGCGGCGATGGCGGCCGCATCCATGGCAATGTCAGCAACAGCGGCCGGGTCGACAACCGCGGCGCCGGCCTTGCCATCGGCGGCAATTACGTCGCCACGCCGGGCGCGGTGCTGGCGAACCAGCTCAACACCACGCTGACGGTGGGCGGTGCGGCGATCCTGGGCAATTCGCACCTGGTCGCGACCACGCCCGGCGGCAGCGCGGATCCTTCCGGGTATGTGACGCAGCAGGCGGGCGCGGCCGGCAAGGTGCTGACCGCGGCAGGCGGCGTCAGCGGACAGTTCAGCGATATCAGCTTCGAGGCCGATGGCGTTGCTTTTACGCCGGGCGTGTTCATTGCGGCGAACCTGTCCTACCAGGCCAGGGAAGTGGATTTGCAGATCAGCCGCACCAATGCCGTCGTCATGGCGGCGGCCGCTTTCAAAGGGGACGCGACCCGCAACAATGCGGCGGCGAACCTGGAGGCCGGCTTGCAGGCGGCGGACCAGATGGTCGCCAGCGGCAATACGGCGGGGGTGAACGGCGAATTCCTGGCCAGCGCCGCGGCGTTGCAGAAGAGCGCCAGCATCGCGGTGGCGGGGCAGGTGCTGGACAGCCTGTCGGGGCAGATCCACGCCTCGGCCCAGGCACTGACTTTCCAGCAGTCGCAGGCTTTGAACCGCGACCTGGGCAACCGCCTGGCGGCCCTGGGCACCCAGGCGCATGA
>NZ_JBWKQR010000056.1:0-790 GCF_059418905.1 Collimonas sp. GW821-FHT07E08
CATGTCCAATTCCTGTATGACCAGATCGGCATCTGGTCGCATCGAGAATGCCCAGCCAACGACTCGACGTGTGTACAGGCCCTGTCGATTGAGATGACTCAGGATGCCGATGCACTCCACCGTTGTCTGCTTGTAGGCATGGCGACCAGGCTGCTTACAGATCAGACCCAGTTCCTCCATCAATCGGCTGACTTTGAAGCGACCAATCACGACGCCACCTTCTCGCATCACGCCCATGATGCTGCGACTACCGGCCGAACTTTGGCTCTCGACGAACAATTCGTGAATGTGGCTGCGCGGCGCCATGCGCTTGGTGTTGGTCTGCCGAGATCGTTCACAATACGCATATAGGCATGACCGTGGTATATCGAACACTGCACCACAGAGCAGTTCGACAGGATCGTTGTGGCAGACCTTGTCGATTATCTCGTATGTTCGATTTCTTCCGATATCAAGAGCGCGGTAGCTTTTTTTAAAATGGTCTTTTCTCGCGCTCACGGCGATCAATACGCGCCCCAAGTTCCTGAATGTATTGCTGATCTGGCGTCATGGCCTTGCTCTGCGGCGTAATCCCTTGACGTTCCAGTTGAAGTTGGTTCACCCAGTGGCGCAAAACTGATTTGCTGACACCGACCGATCGACTCGCTTCGATGTGGCTGTAGTTCTTGTCCAGAACAAGGCTTGCAGCCTGTTGCTTGTCGGCGGAAAACGTACGTCTTCGCTTGCCCATCAAACACCTCTCCTTAGCGAGTATTCTCGCCTAAATTGGTACCCGGATTCATTAAATCAC
>NZ_JBWKQR010000057.1:0-750 GCF_059418905.1 Collimonas sp. GW821-FHT07E08
AGGTGATGTCTGCAACCCAGACCTGCTCCGGACCGGTAGGGACGACCTGAGATGGCCCCGCCTTGAGTAGATTGGGATGGCGCCGGAAGCGATGATGGCTGTTGGTGGTCTTGTGGTAAGCCCGTTGGGGTGGCACGAGCATACGCGCCTGCCTCAGGATGTCGAACAACTGGTCTCGTCCGACCTTCATTTGCACCCGAGCAAAGTGTGTACTCAGCAGACTGTGCAGCTTGCGGGTACCGAGGCGCGGCTGGCGAAGTCGGATCGGCTGCACCAACGCCACTACCGCTTTGGCCTGTTGCTCAAGGTCCCGTTCTCGTTGACAACGTTGGTAATAGGCCTGGCGGCTGATGCCCATGTGGCGGCAAGCCCTCTCTATGCTCAGTCCTTCGACTTGACCACTAGAGATAGCTTGCCCGAAGACTTTTTTACCGTCACCCCATGTTCATCGCGCATGATATTGATCACCGTCTCGAACAGAGCCGATTTCTGCTTCTCTTCCTTGAGTTGGCGTTCCAGTTCCTTGATACGTTGCTCTGGCGTTAATGGCTTGGTCGGTTTGTTTGGCATCGTCGCTCTCCGCTTGATTCGGCCCCTGGGCTCAGTCCAATCCTGCAGGCCATGTTTACGACACCATACCAAAACTGTCGACCGACCCTGTATTCCATACCGCTTTTGCGCTTGCTTGTACGTCATCTCGCCTTTTTCTACTTGCTCGACAACGCTCAATTTAAAAGCCAGGCTGTAATC
>NZ_JBWKQR010000058.1:0-737 GCF_059418905.1 Collimonas sp. GW821-FHT07E08
CGCTCTACGTCTTCACGCTTGGTACCGCGCAGCAACACACCAACGTTGTCGCCTGCTTGACCTTGGTCCAGCAGCTTGCGGAACATTTCAACGCCAGTACAGGTCGTCTTTTGTGTGTCGCGGATGCCGATGATTTCCAGCTCTTCGCCAACTTTCACAATACCGCGCTCAACACGGCCAGTCACAACAGTACCGCGGCCCGAGATCGAGAACACGTCTTCCACTGGCAGCAGGAATGTACCGTCAACAGCACGTTCCGGTGTCGGGATGTAAGTGTCCAGCGCTTCTGCCAGAGCCATGATCGCTTGCTCGCCCAGAGGACCAGTGTCGCCTTCCAGCGCCAGTTTCGCCGAACCCTTGATGATTGGCAGGTCGTCGCCTGGGAATTCGTACTTGGTCAGCAGTTCGCGCACTTCCATTTCGACCAGCTCGAGCAACTCTTCGTCGTCGACCATGTCAGCCTTGTTCAGGAACACGATGATGTATGGCACGCCAACTTGGCGCGACAACAGGATGTGCTCACGGGTCTGCGGCATTGGGCCGTCAGCTGCCGAGCAAACCAGGATCGCACCGTCCATCTGTGCCGCGCCGGTGATCATGTTCTTCACATAGTCAGCATGGCCTGGGCAGTCAACGTGGGCGTAGTGGCGGTTGGCAGTTTCGTATTCAACGTGCGCTGTGTTGATCGTGATGCCGCGCGCTTTTTCTTCTGGCGCTGCGTCAATCTGATCGTATGC
>NZ_JBWKQR010000059.1:0-368 GCF_059418905.1 Collimonas sp. GW821-FHT07E08
CTCAGGCCAGTCGAAGTTGATGTCGACAACGAAGTCACATTGCTGTTCGTGGTGCTCAAGCCCGTCGAGGCCGAAGTCGACAGCGACGAAACGCTGCTGTTGGTCGTGCTCAGGCCGGTCGAAGTTGATGTCGACAACGAAGTCACATTGCTGTTCGTGGCGCTCAAGCCCGTCGAGGCCGAAGTCGACAGCGACGAAACGCTGCTGTTGGTCGTACTCAGGCCAGTCGAAGTTGATGTCGACAACGAAGCAATTCCACTGGATGTCGAAGTCGACAGCGAACTCACATTGCTGTTGGTGGTGCTCAGGCCAGTCGAAGTTGATGTCGACAACGAAGCCACATTGCTGTTCGTGGTGCTCAGGCCTGT
>NZ_JBWKQR010000059.1:465-720 GCF_059418905.1 Collimonas sp. GW821-FHT07E08
CGTCGAGGCTGAAGTCGACAATGACGAAACGCTGCTGTTGGTGGTGCTCAGGCCAGTCGAAGTTGATGTCGACAACGAAGCCACATTGCTGTTCGTGGTGCTCAGGCCTGTCGAGGCTGAAGTCGACAATGACGAAACGCTGCTGTTAGTCGTGCTCAGGCCGGTCGAAGTTGATGTCGACAACGAAGCCACATTGCTGTTCGTGGTGCTCAGGCCTGTCGAGGCCGAAGTCGACAGCGACGAAACGCTGCTGTT
>NZ_JBWKQR010000060.1:0-689 GCF_059418905.1 Collimonas sp. GW821-FHT07E08
CTATAGGTATAACTGATGGTGCCGTCACTGGTCAGATGGCCCGCTGCATCGTAGGTGTTGCTCTTCGCCGGTGTCGGTCCCGTCGTGGCTGTCAACTGATTGCTATTCGCTGCAACCGTATTGGTGTAGCTGCCGCTGCCAAACGTCGCTTGAATGCGATTGCCGTTCTGGTCGTACTGAAAGCTCTGGTTGCTGGTACTGCTGCTACCCGTGACAGTGTTGAGACGATCCAGATTGTCGTAACCGTAGCTTTGATCGAAGTTGGCCGGCGCGTTGCTGCCAGTCCCCGTACCGCTATGGCTGCTGCCGGTGATCCGACTGGTAGCGTCGTAGCTGACCGTGCGGTTGGTGCCGTTGCTCAAGGCATTGCCCAACGGGTAACTGGTGATACGCCCATCCAGGTCTATCCCCCTGGCATAGGTGTTCGTGCTGGTACTGCTGCTATTGCCCCAAGTCCAGGCATTGACGGGACCAAAGGCTTGATAGCCGATACCCGTCAATAAGGGGATAGTGCTGCCGGTATTGGTGCCGCCGCCGGTAGTATTGGTCGGGTTCAAGGTGAGACTGCTGACTCTTCCTGCCCCGTCGTAGCTATAGTTGATCCGGTTGCCGCTTGGGTAGGTGACGCTGGTCAATTTACCCGTCGTGCTGCCGCTGCTGCCATAGGTGTAACTGATCGTGCTGCTAGC
>NZ_JBWKQR010000061.1:0-614 GCF_059418905.1 Collimonas sp. GW821-FHT07E08
TCCGCTTCGAAACGCATCACGACCACCGGCGTGGTATTGGATGAACGCGCCAGGCCGAAACCGTCCGGATATTCGACGCGCAAGCCGTCGATCTTGATGATGTCGTCGGATCCCGGAAATTTCGCCTCATTCTGCAATTTCTCGATCAAGGTGAAATTCTCGCCCTCCTCCAGCTTTAATTGCAGCTCAGGCGTACTGGACGATTGCGGCAACGCATTGAGCACTGCCGACGGATCGCTTTCGCGGCTCAGCAGTTCCAGCAGGCGCACGCCGGCATACAGGCCGTCGTCGAAACCGTACCAGCGGTCCTTGAAGAAAACATGGCCGCTCATCTCGCCGCCCAGCGGCGCGCCGGTTTCACGCATCTTGGCCTTGACCAGCGAGTGGCCGGTTTTCCACATCAGGGGCTGGCCGCCGCGTTCGGTAATCCACGGCGCCAGGTGGCGCGTGCATTTGACGTCGTACAGGATCTCGCGGCCGGGATGGCGCGTCAGCACATCGGCGGCAAACAGCATCAGCTGGCGGTCCGGATAAATGATCTGGCCATCCTTGGTGACCACGCCGAGGCGGTCGCCGTCGCCGTCGAAAGCCAGGCCGATTTCGGCATCGGAATT
>NZ_JBWKQR010000062.1:0-573 GCF_059418905.1 Collimonas sp. GW821-FHT07E08
CCCCCCCGATCCTTCGCCGCTTGTCCGTCTAGAGATAAGGAAATTTCTCTGGTGGTGCGGGCGGCGAGCAGCCTGCGCGTCAAGGTTCTGTAGTGGGTATCGGCTTCCTGTCCCGCTTACACTGCGTGCTGCTGCTGTCCCTCGCCACACTCGCGTCTCACAGCATTGCCTCAAACAATGTCGTGCTGCTGGAAATTGAAGTCGATGGCCAGTCCTATGGCACCTATTCGGTTTGTCGGTTTGTGCGTAACGCACACATGCAATTCGCGTTAAGTGCGCCATTTTTTTCTGACGTCAACTTGCAACGTGGGGCTATTCCCGCAGGAGCTTGCCCAACAGACGATTTTTACACAGCGAACGGAATCACGTTTCACGAAAGCGAGATCAATCGCCTCTTGGTCGGAACTAGTACTGGGCCACTGCCTTTTTTGACCTATCGCACCGGCGAAGAGCATCCTGCTGCTGAGGTCCCCCGCCAGCAGGATGTCGCGGCATTGGCGCTCAATTATGCAGCCAGCGGGATTCATTCACCGTATGGAGAAGACGCCACCTTGCAGTTGCAGGGGCAGTTAT
>NZ_JBWKQR010000063.1:0-570 GCF_059418905.1 Collimonas sp. GW821-FHT07E08
TTGACTGCCACCGGTCCCAGAACTGACGTGGTCGATACCACCACCTATACCTACGACACCTCTGGCAACCTGAGCACGATCACCAATGCCATCGGTCAAGTAACGACGCTGTCGAACTACGACGCCAATGGCCGGGTTGGGTTGATCACAGATGCCAATGGCGCCACAACGGCATTGACCTATAGTCCACGCGGCTGGCTGACTGGCAAGACGGTGACGTCTGGCGGTACAGTGGAAACCACTACGTATGGCTACGATGGCGTCGGCCAGCTGACGCTGGTCACGCTGCCGGATACCTCGACGGTCAACTATACCTACGATCCGGCCCATCGTCTGACCAACATCGCCGACAGCCTCGGCAACAGCATCGTCTATACCCTGGACAACATGGGTAACCGAATCAATGAGCAAGCCAAAGATCCAAGTGGCGCCTTGGCACGTCAAACCAGTCGTGTGGTGGATGCCTTAAATCGATTACAACAAATCACGGGGACAGTGCAATGAATGGGCGTTTAATGGGGAAACAACCGGGTGTCAAGACCCTGGTCAGCGCTGTACTGTTCGCGCTGG
>NZ_JBWKQR010000064.1:0-566 GCF_059418905.1 Collimonas sp. GW821-FHT07E08
ATTGGATCAGACTGCACATAACGTCCCTGCTGCGGATCATAATCTCGATTGATGTTGTAGAAGTTGTTGGTCTCTTTATCGTACACCTGGCCCGGGAAGCGCTGGTTGTACGTAAATGCGCCCAGACTGCTCGGATTCTCGTCCGGAGGTTGCAACCCAAACGGATCTGTACTGTCCCAGCGCCACACCATCTGGTTGTCCGTCGCCTGCGTGATCACCCGTGGTGTATTGATGTGATCCGCATAGACATAATAAACATTGGTCGCCGTGGCCTGGCTTGTTCCTGTACCTGTGATTGTTTGCTTCAGCACTGATACCGGTAAGTCACCCAGATAGACCGTCTCTTCGATTGCCTGTTGATTGGCATCGTACTCACCAATCAAATGACCTTGCTCGTCATATACATAGCTGTTGCTGCCCGTGGCGACGATACTTGCCGGTCCCTGCTTCTGTACCCGTTGCTCAATGCCATTATGGGTGTAGGTGACAGTATTTCCTGCGTTCGTTGCACTGACCATCCGTCCACGATCGCTATAGGTATAACTGATGGTGCCGTCACTGGTCAG
>NZ_JBWKQR010000065.1:0-546 GCF_059418905.1 Collimonas sp. GW821-FHT07E08
CAGTGCAATGAATGGGCGTTTAATGGGGAAACAACCGGGTGTCAAGACCCTGGTCAGCGCTGTACTGTTCGCGCTGGCCTATAGCCCGTTGTTGGGCAGCGTGAATGGCACGACAGCGTCAGCGCAGGCGGTCCAGAACACGACCACGAGTTATGAATATGATGCGATGGGCAATCGGACCAAGATCACCGATCCCCTGGGTAATATCACCACCCAAAGCTACGACCCGCTGGGACGCCTGATCCAGCAGGTACAACCGGTCCCGGCCGCAGGTGGCACCAGTCCCGTCGTCCAGTTCAGCTATGACGGCCAGGACCAGCTGAGTACCGTCACCGATCCGAGAAATCTGGTGACCAGCTATACCGTGGATGGCCTGGGCAACCAGAATGCACTCTCCAGTCCCGATACCGGCAGTACGAGTAAAACGTATGACGCCGCCGGTAACCTGAAGACCCGGACGGACGCCAGAGGTAAAACCACGACGTATAGCTACGACGCCTTGAATCGCCTGACACAGACCAGCTATGCCAGCGGCACCGCCACACA
>NZ_JBWKQR010000066.1:0-524 GCF_059418905.1 Collimonas sp. GW821-FHT07E08
GCGCAGGTAGGCGCCTTATCCTCAGCCGCTTTTGCGGCTCTATCCACTACTCAAATTGCCCAAATGTCCAATGGCAATCAAGGAGATGGTCTAGGCATGGGTATTATGGGGGCGAATGCAGCAGATATTGCCGCTTTATCGCCCGCTCAAATAACCGCTATTGGTCACTTTGATTGGGTTTCAGCGTCGGCCTTTGCTGGACTGACTGCCAATACCATCCAAGCGATTCGAACGGGTTTCCCTAATACTAGTGCCGACTGGAGTTGGATGCATCCTGAGCAGGTAGGCGCCTTATCCTCAGCTGCTTTTGCGGCTCTATCCACTACCCAAATTGCCCAAATGTCCAATGGCAACCAAGGGGTTGGTCTAGGCATGGGTATTATGGGCGCGAATGCAGCAGATATTGCCGCTTTATCGCCCGCTCAAATAACCGCTATTGGTCACTTCCAGAATCTGCCGATGAGCACCATTGCTGGACTTACTGCCTCAGTGCTGGAATCTACGGTATTAGCTACCGGCAGGTC
>NZ_JBWKQR010000067.1:0-521 GCF_059418905.1 Collimonas sp. GW821-FHT07E08
CGCGTATCGAACAGCGCCGGTCCGTTGACCGCCTTGCTGGCGTTGAGCAGGCCCCAGCCGTAGGTGGCCGGATCGTGCATGTCGGTCGCCGTCGACAGGATGGTCTGGCGGATCAGGTCGGCGTTCATCCAGGGATAGGCCTGCTGCACCAGCACCGCGGCGCCGGTCACCGCCGGCGCCGCGAAGGAGGTGCCGAAGACCCGGGCGCCGCTGACGCTGGAGATGAAATCGCCGGCTGCGGCCAGGCACCAGTTGGCGGCCACGCCGCAGCGGTTGGCGTAGCTGGAGATGACGCCCGGCACCGTATCGCTGGCGCTATAGCCGTTGCTGCCGCCGGCGGCGTTGACCGCGGTCACCGCCAGCCAGCCGCTTTGCAGGTCGCCGAACAGCGACGGCAGGCTGGCGTTCAGGTTCGGCTGCGCCCCGCCGTCATTGCCGGTGGACCAGACGAACAGCCCTTTCTGGGCCACATAAGGGTGGTACAGGTTGTACAGGGCCAGCGCCTGGGCCACCGAGGCGCC